>NZ_JAAHGK010001101.1:0-2608 GCF_010672505.1 Okeania sp. SIO2B9
GTTACGGTCAAAACCAGACCGTAACTTTAACCACTCATCTTGATATTCATAAAGAATATGCCTTGTTTTCATTCCTTCTTGACTACCATTAAGATCAGTTAAATATTTCAAATTTATTAGTAAATCCTCGTAAACTTTTTTCCTGATTTCTGTTAAATCTTGTTTCGATTCATCTACTATTTTACTTGTAGAGATATTTGAGTATGGATAGAAAGAAATCGCAAAATTTTCCAGCCATAATCCCAGATATTGAGATGGATCTTTCTTCCCGAAAAACGGAAAATTAATAGTCTTTTTTTGGGGTTGGAGCATTAGTACCTCTTGAATAGAAAACTAGGTTTATTTGCTAGGAATAATTTTGGGTAGCTTCTGTTATATACTGATTTTCTGATTTATTGTTAGTCATAGTACTTACTTTTGCTAAATCAATAAATAAAAATCAAAAAAAATATATTGATTACTGATAATAATGCGCCCGTGATTGTAGCCTAAATTACTGGCACATTTTATCAAGCTCCAAAAATAGAAAAAAAAATAGATAGATTTAACCCTGAAGAAACGACATTATATTTTGAGCATTACCAATCAAAATTATGTCTTCCTCAATATAATATCATAAACTTTACCCGCTATTCCTTAAATCAGTAATCCCAAATAAGTTTTCTCTTTGGCCTTATTTGAAAGCTTTACCTTTTCGCCATTTAGAAATTAATCATAAGGGCCAATCTTCCGCCACTGGCAATACCAATAGTATTGAAGATCGCGGAAGACCTAAAATTAATACTGAAATTTCCGAGTGTGAGTTTGTCGATCGCCAGACTCAAAGGCAACCAATTAATGAAAATTATCTACGTTTAACGACAGTTTATCCAATTGATTAATAGAGATAAAACGAATGAATGACATCAAGTTACATGATATTGTAGCTTTAACAGAGAATATGAAAATTCCACAATTTATGACTTATAAAGAAATAATATTACCTAGAGGTCAAGTAGGAACTGTAGTAGAAATTTACGAGCAAGGAAAAGCTTTTGAAGTGAAATTTGCTAATAAAAATGGGCAAACTTACGCATTAGTATCCCTCGAACTTGAAAAACTAATGTTGCTGCATACAGACTGATAACTGACAACTGATAACTGATAACTGATAACTGATAACTGATAACTGAAATGACCTACACCTCATCCAAACAACTCAGTTTTGAAGAATTTATTGCCCAATACGGGGATAATACACGTTATGAACTCATTGACGGAGAATTAAGAGACATGGAACCTACTGGCCCTCACGAAGCTGTTGCCGGGAGTATTGCTGGTAGAATTTATGTCGAAATTTTTCGTAATAATTTTAACTGGTTGATTCCTAAAAATTGTCTAATCAAACCCCTATATACTGAAGCTACAGCACTACGACCTGATGTAATTGTCCTAGATAAAATAGAACTTACTCAAGAACCACTTTGGCAAAAAGAACCTGTAATTTGTAACAGTAGTACCATTAAACTTGTTGCTGAAGTAGTTAGTACAAACTGGCAAGATGATTATGCCAGAAAAGTAGAAGAATATGCTTTTTTAAATATCCCAGAATATTGGATTATCGATTTTAGAGCATTAGGTGGTTTACAATTTATTGGCAATCCTAAACAACCTACTTTTACAATTTGCCAGTTAGTAAATGGTGTTTATCAACAGCAACAATATCGCTTGGGTGAGCCAATTTATTCTGATTTATTTCCAAATTTAAAACTGCAATTAGACGACGTTATGCCAACTTCAGAATTATGAAATAAAGCTCGAAACATTTAGCGCGATCGCTCTTTTTCCTTGAAACTATTCTGCAATTATATCATGTCCGCTTGAATACTTATTCTTTGGTAGAAGGAAGGTAGAAGGCAGAAGGTAGAAGGTTTTCTTCTTGGTGTTTGACATAGATTGATTCTGGGTATGATTTTGCCAAAATTGAGGGGAATAAAACTCTAAAAGTCCCCCTTTGTTAATCCCCCTCCCGTCCCCCTTTTTTATCCCCCTCCCGTCCCCCTTGGAAAGGGGGAAGCCAGATGTTGCTGCGCTTTTTGTTGAACGGGGGATGCGCGGGGGCATGGACCAGAACCAAACAATCACGCATTCATACTTCAATTCAGCAACGCCAGCCTTTTTATTGCAGAGGTACTGATAACTGATAACTGATATTATGTTCGGATAATTACTTATAATAAAATTTTTGTTTGTAGTTGGGCTTTAGCCCTTACAATATTTACTATTAGGGCTAAAGCCCAACTACGAGCCTAATTATAACTGTTCTACCGAACATGATATGATAACTGAAATGACCCTCACTGGTTAGACTAGAAAAGCTAAATTTCTTTAAGCATCGCCCAAACTAGGATAATCTATGTACCCTTCTTCACCACTGGTATAAAAAGTATTACGATTGTATTTGTTAAGTTCAGCATTGAGAGCAAAACGTTTAGGCAAATCAGGATTCGCTACAAACAGACGACCATAAGCTACGAAATCAGCAGTGTTATTTTGGAGAGCTTCCTCTCCTGTGTCGCGAGTATATCCACCTGCAGTAATAATTGCTCTACCAAATAGCGGACGGAAA
>NZ_JAAHGK010001102.1:0-2607 GCF_010672505.1 Okeania sp. SIO2B9
AGTTTTTTGACAGCTTGATATTGTCCTTCAATTAATAATTTGGAGCCACAAGCTGTACAATATAAAGGATTATTCTGATTTTCTGGGTAGAAGCAATTAGGATTAATACAGTAGCTCATAATAGCTGTCTAATTCAGTAGAGCTTTTTTTGGTGTTTGAAAATCGAGTGAAGCTTAATGATTAAGCTAAGACGCATTTAGATTTTATATTCTCTGTTAAGCTAATATACACTTATTTTGAAAATAGTAAAAATAACAAATAAGATATTTCCAGCTACTATTACTATTTTTAAAGTTAATATCTATAGCAGGGAACAGTGGTGCGACCCCGCGTCGGCGTTTTGCTGCGCAAAAATGCTGCGCAGAATTCCGTAGGAAAAAGCTTTAAGTCCTCTGTAAGAGGCAAGGTATTCTCGCCATGGGAACGCTGACCAAGAGAGGGAACGCGCACTCCTGTGAAAGAACAGTGGGAAAAATATTTCCCCTGATTCGGAGCATTATGAGTCTATGTCCTCACCTACCTGTCTATTGCTATATAATTCACAATTTAAATGTACAATAATTTAGGGAATGACCAAAATAAAGAGATAAATTTTTTAAAGCCTAAATAGCCGATTAGACTTTAAACTTATCTAACTATAATATTTGTCTACGTTATATTTCGTATGTATATAAAATATTTATCAGGTAATCAAAATGTTTTGCCGAGTTACATCAATTTTTTGTCACATATTCAGTGGCAACTCAGAAACTAAATAGTCAACTTATAGTCTAACTTCTAATTAAAATCATACCTAACCTAAGCAATCAGCCACTTTAGGCATTAATATCATGTCCAGATAATTAGTGATCAAAAAAAACTTTCTTCTCCTTCTCCTCTTCCCTCCTTCTACTACTGACTCCTGACTCCTGACTCCTCTATTTATAACTGTTTAACCGGACATGATATAACTCAAAATTATTATAGTATCGTAGTATAGTCTTTATTGAATCGTTAGTTTCATTTCAGCGCATTCTACATTATGCTACGCGTAACATAATATTTGTAAAATAGTAGTTTTATAGCTAAAGTTTAAATAATTTGACCATCCTTAACTAACACCAGATATGATTGAATTAAACTATAGTTACCTAAACGCATCAGAAGGCCAGCACTATAATCTATGATGAGCGTGTCTGGATGAATGATGCGTGTATAATTATGATTCGATGTCATAATTAGACACAAATATTAATAGTTTATCCAGTATAAATTTTAGGTAAATTTAGTTATAATAGTCAATGTAGTCAAGGAATTAACAATAACTTTGCTAGTAATTGAGGCCAAATTAAAAGGCAGTCAAAATCAGTACAAAGTTTTAGATGAAATGATTCTCACAGGTCAATTCATCAGAAACAGTTGTTTGCGCTACTGGATGGATAATAAAGATGTTAAACGCAATGACTTACAAAAGCTTTGTTCTGTACTAGCAAAGGATAGTAATTTTCCTTGGGTGAAAAAGTTAAACTCTCAAGCAAGACAAGCATCAGCCCATAGAACATGGCAATCAATACAACGATTCTACAAAAATTGTAGACTGAAATTACCAGGTAAAAAGGGCGATCCAAAATTCAATAAATTCACTCGTTCAATAGAGTACAAATCAACAGGTTATAAGCTATCTCCAGACAGAAAGAAAATTGAATTTAAAGATGGTTTTCAAGCTGGTGTATTTGAATTGTGGACAAGTCGCGATTTAGTCTGGTATTCAGAGCAACAAATAAGTCGTGTAAGAGTTGTGAGACGAGCTGATGGTTATTATTGTCAATTTCTAGTAAATGTAGAGAGAAAAGAAACTCATAATTTTCAAGGCAATGTCGTAGGAATAGATTTAGGTTTAAATACTTTTTATACTGATAGTAATGGTAATGTTGTAGATAATCCTAAGTATTTAAGGAAGTCGGAAAAACGACTAAAAAAGCTACAACGGAAAGTATCGCGCCGCCACGAGAAAGGAAAAAAGGCACAATCAAATAACTACCACAAAGCCAGAAAGAAATTAGCCAGGCAGCATCTCAAAATCAGTAGACAGCGTAAAGACCATGCAGTAAAGACTGCACGGGCGTTAATCCAATGTCACGATTTGGTAGTATACGAGGATTTGAACATTGCTAACCTAGCTAAAAATCATCACTTAGCTAAATCTATATCTGATGCAAGCTGGTATCAGTTCACCGAATGGCTGGAATATTATGCTAAGTTGCATGGAATTGCTTGCATAGCAGTACCTCCACATTTCACATCTCAAAATTGTTCCAATTGTGGTCAGACTGTTAAAAAATCTTTGTCTGTTAGGACTCACAAATGTCCGCATTGTAGTTATATTGCTGATAGAGACCACAATGCAGCAAGGAACATTTTAGCTAAAGGTTTAGAAATGCTAGGAGCAATAGTCAACAGTACCGAGGGGCACTCGGAATCTGGGGGAGACCCAAAAGCTACGGGAGAGTCCGACCTCTGGTTTGGTAATAGTGATATTGTCCATCTAAGTCATCTCTGTGAGCGTAGAATCATCAATGATGAGAATCCCGCATCATAATCTCTGATTTGATGCCGGGAGTATGTCAA
>NZ_JAAHGK010001103.1:0-2604 GCF_010672505.1 Okeania sp. SIO2B9
GACGAGCTGATGGTTATTATTGTCAATTTCTAGTAAATGTAGAGAGAAAAGAAACTCATAATTTTCAAGGCAATGTCGTAGGAATAGATTTAGGTTTAAATACTTTTTATACTGATAGTAATGGTAAAGCGGTAGATAATCCTAAGTATTTAAGGAAGTCGGAAAAACAACTAAAAAAGCTACAACGGAAAGTATCGCGTCGGCATAAAAAAGGCCAAAAACCGCAATCAAATAACTACCACAAAGCAAGAATTCAATTAGCTAGGCAGCACCTGAAAATTAGTAGACAGCTTAAAGACCATGCGGTAAAGACTGCACGGGCGTTAATCCAATCTCACGATTTGGTAGTCTATGAGGATTTGAAAATTGCTAACCTAGTTAAAAACCATAATTTAGCCAAGTCAATATCTGATGCAAGTTGGTATCAATTCACACAATGGGTAGAGTATTATGCTAAATTGCACGGAATTGTTTGTGTAGCAGTACCTCCCCATTTCACTAGCCAAAATTGTTCAAATTGTGGTCAAACAGTTAAGAAATTATTGTCAGTGAGGACTCACAAATGTCCACACTGCGGTTATATTGCTGACAGAGACCATAACGCAGCAAGAAATATTCTGGCAAAAGGTTTAGAAATGCTAGGAGCAATAGTCAACAGTACCGAGGGGCACTCGGAACCAGGGGGAAACCCAAAAGCTACGGGAGAGTCCAACCTCTGGTTTGGTGATAGCAATGTTGCCAATCTAAAGTTGTCTCTATGAGCGTAGAATCATCAATGATGAGAATCCCGCATCATAATCTGTGATTTGATGTAGGGAGTATGTCAACTAATGGCCTTCAAGTTGAGACTTTCTACCCAAAACTTTAGACTAAACACTAGTGGCAATTGATTCCTAAATCTCCTTTCATGTCTAACGAAAAACAACTTAGTCTCTTCGACTGGTCAAACAATAATGATTATTCAGAATCTACCTCTGATTCAGACTTCGACTCCAACCTCATTCCCACAGACGCTAAAATTCCAATTCCACCAGAAACATATCAAACAATGGAGCAAATAGCAGACCATTGTAACCAATGTTGCAGATGTGAACTAGGAAAAAACCGTAGTAATGCTGTCATTGGTAGAGGCAACCCCCAGGCAGAAATTATGATTATTGGCGAAGCACCCGGTCAAAATGAAGACGAACAAGGTTTACCATTCGTTGGTAGGTCTGGGCAACTACTGGACAAAATTTTGGAGTCCGTAGAGCTAAGTAGCGATCGCCACGTTTATATTTCTAATGCTATTAGATGTCGGCCACCTGAAAATCGGACTCCGACAACTCAAGAAATAGAAGCTTGTAAACCATACTTACTAGAGCAAATACGTCTTGTAGACCCGAAAATTATTCTTTTAACTGGAGCAACGGCAGTTAAAGCTTTGACTGGTGAGAAACGAGGTATAACTAAAATAAGAGGCCAATGGCTGGAGTGGGAAGGGCGACTTTGTATGCCCATTTTTCATCCAGCTTATCTTTTGCGAAATCCTTCTCGGGAGCCTGGCAAACCAAAGTGGTTAATGTGGCAAGATATTCAGGCGGTTAAACAAAAATTAGATGAATTAGAGGGAGATAGTAATTCTATAGATTTTTAGATTTTTGGTAGAGGTATTTCAATCAATTTATTCTTTGAATATAAACCCGATTTAATCGTAATTTCTGATTTTTTCACATTAAACTTTTTTGCCAATATTTTGATTAATTCTTGATTAGCTTTACCATCTACTGGTGGAGACTTCAAACATATTTTGAAACTACCATCTGCTTCAGTTTCAATACTTTGTTGTTTGGAATTTGGTTTAATTTTTACTTGAAAAATAGCCATTGATAGATAGAGGTTATTTATTGATGATAATTTGAGCAGGGATATATGATTTAGAGTCGAGCATTACCGAATAATTAAGGTTTAAAGCTTCTCGTTTAAAGGAGAAGAAAAAATTTTCCCTACCGCGTCAATCCTATCCGTTTTCAAGGAGAGGTAATTGTTAATTATTAATTATTAATTGTTGAACACTTAGCCTCCTCTGTTCTGAATTATCCCCTATGACAGGTTCGGTGTGCGATTTTTTCCCAATAAATACGAAGTTTACTCAAATAAAAGTACTATGACGAAAGCTTAAAATTGATTTAATTAAGTAAAAAAGAAGTACTTATTAGATTTTTGGGCATTGCTGAATTAAGGTATGAAAGTAGGTTTATAGGGAACACTTAACTGGGAACAGGGAACAGTTAATATTCACAAGTAGTTCAAACCATCCAAAATAAAAAATCCCAAATACAAAATTATCAAATCATACCCACCAGTCAGCAACGCCGATTTTTGCAATTAATTTATTGATTTTCAGACAGCTAAAGAGAAATTTACTAAAGCTTGAAATAACGACTCCTACAGCTAATGCTTTAACTGCTAAAGAACTAGAATGGTTACTTAGTTTGCCTGAAGAAATTATGGTAGTAATTGATGAAGCCTATTTTGAGTTTAGTCAGACTACTGTAGCTGAACAATTAAAACAACATCCCAATTGGGTGATTTTAAGAACATTTTCTAAA
Organism: Okeania sp. SIO2B9; assembly: GCF_010672505.1. Classification (NCBI taxonomy): domain Bacteria; kingdom Bacillati; phylum Cyanobacteriota; class Cyanophyceae; order Oscillatoriales; family Microcoleaceae; genus Okeania; species Okeania sp. SIO2B9. Next base: position 2,592 of record NZ_JAAHGK010001103.1, read on the forward strand.
GCTTTTAGATTAG
>NZ_JAAHGK010001104.1:0-2599 GCF_010672505.1 Okeania sp. SIO2B9
CTTCATCTGGCGTAGTGTCCGTATACGGTCTATTGTTTTGTATTTTTCATTCATATACACTACTTATCCCGAACAGCAAGCAACAGATATATTTCATGCTTAATGACTTTCCGGTTGGTTTAGCCTGTGGGTAAGCCTTTATCTAAAATATTAAATTTAGGCTTCAATTATCTGCGGTTTATATTTATACACTATTTTGGGAAAAGATGCAACCTCAATATGAACAGAAAATTAATTGTTTGAGAAAACAATTAATACCAGGAGGTTTTACAAGTTTTTCAGTTGAAAAAATGAAAACAAAAACTTAGTTTTATCGCTAATATGGAAAACCCATATTTAATAATATGAAACCTATTTAACATGTATCCTATTTAACATTTATAAATTTATAATTATTATTCGTAATTATCTTTCGTAATTATCTGAAGCATCAATTTTTACAGAAAAATTAGCCCTCACATTTGATTTTCATTGCCGAACCTACGCCTCCCTTATTCTTGTGACCAAGGTATCAAATTGGTTCTATAAAGCTATGAATTCAGAAGACAACGATCAATTTCTATGTGTTCTGAATTCTTAGAATAAACTTATGAAGATGATTTATGTAGTTGTCCAACAGGAATTTCTGTGAAGGGTTGTTGTAAGTCCTCAATTAGTTGTATCAGGTCTTGTTTACTAGCTTGATATACTTCTCCACAAAATTCACAGACTGCCTGGGCACCATTGTCTTTTTCAATCATATCTTTTAGTTCATCAACGCCAAACATTTTTAAGGCTCCTAAAACTTTTTCAAAAGAGCAACCACAGTGAAAACGAACTATTTGACTTTCAGGAAATATATTTAACCCCATGTCCCCCAAAAGTTGTTGAAAAATTTCTGGTAACGTTTTGCCAGCTCTAAGTAATGGAGTGAAACCTGATAAGGAAGCTATACGAGATTCTAAGGTTTGAACTAATTCTTCATCTATAGCTGCTTTGGGCATAACTTGTAACAAAAGTCCTCCTGCTGCTTGTATACCCTCTTTATCTACATATACTCCTAGTACTAAAGCGGATGGTGTTTGTTCTGATGTAACTAAGTAATTAGCAATATCATCTCCAATTTCTCCAGATACTAGCTCTACCGTACTGGAATATGGGTAGCCATAACCTACATCTTTTACTATATATAAGAAGCCTTGGTTGCCTACTGCTTTTCCTACGTCCAATTTGTCAATTTTATTTGGTGACAGCTCAATTGTAGGATTGTCTACATAGCCTCTTACTGTTCCATCTAGTCCTGCATCCACAAGAACTCCTCCTAAAGGACCATTGCCTTGGACACGAATGTTGACTCTTGATTCGGGAGTTTTCATGCTAGAAGCTAATAATAGTCCAGCAGCCATTGTGCGGCCAAGAGCAGCAGAGGCCACCCAAGAAAGTTGATGTCGTTGTCTTGCTTCTTCAGTTAAGCGGGTGGTAATTACACCAACAACACGAATGCCACCTTCTGCTGCTGTCGCTCTAATTAGTCGATCTGCCATTGAAGTCCTTACATTTCTTAATAATTCTAATTGTTTTTATCATAACTCTGTTGGAATATTCCTGTTAAGTTTGTCAGATATTTATTATAGATGTAAGTAATGGTTATACATAATTTATGCCCTAGTTTTTGTATTAGTTTTATGCTTATTGTGTTAGTCTAAGTTGTTAGATATAATGATATATTATAGATAGTATTATTCAGTTATAAAACTTACGATGAATATTATCTTGAGAAATAATTTTTTGCTAAAATATCTAGTAATAAATTATAAAAATAAGTAAATTTGCTGCAAATTTTGGCTTCACTCATCCCTAATTATAGGGAAATAATGTTAACCTAGATGCTTGTAATTTTCTATTTTTGTTTGAGAAAGAGATACCAAGTATAAATTCAAATATTATATTACTATATTATTATGTTAGGTACTTTCCAAAAAAGCCATTTGCGGATTGAGATTGAAGCTACTGAAGCTACGATCAGAGAGAGTTTACTATGTTCATCTCAGTTACAAACATGGTTGTGGCCTCAACGCTTTTCTCCTGGACTACCAGAACAATTGTCTCAGGGTTTAGAGTTTAAAAGTATGGTTGGCCTAGTAGAAATTAAACATTATGTTGATGTAGTAGGGTCAAATTGTTTGAGGTTGTTACTTAGTCAAGGTATTGATGGATTTCACGAGTGGTATTGGGGAGATGGTTGGATACAATCTCGTTTAGAAGGAATATCTATGTTGCCTCTAAATTTAGGTCAGACTTTTAGTTTAGTTCGCTTGCGAGAGTTTTTAGCTACACCAGAAAAAGCTGTTAAGTTTTAAGTTATTAATTCTTAAAATATGGCAATTATTTCCATTTACAGTAAATTGCAAGTATAGCGCTACGCGTAAGGCAACAGGCAATAGGCAATAGGCAATAAGGAAATAAAAAGGGTTTCAGCTTCTATTGATGTCAAAAACCTTAATGCGTAGCGTTATATATACAGTTAAAGACATTAATAATAATACTTTTTTAATGCAGGAATCTTGCTCAGTATTGGTGTACCTTAACTTATATGAAATCTGCTGTATTTTTTATTTGG
>NZ_JAAHGK010001105.1:0-2593 GCF_010672505.1 Okeania sp. SIO2B9
TAAGTACAAAAATGGTCTAGCTCATATAAGTTATTCCTTGGGCTATTTTGAAAGCCTTCTCTGATTAAGTTGTGCTTGATATCCTAAATGCCAAGCATTAATACCTGTTAGTTTTTTAGTGGCCTCAATAGCAACAGCCTTTTTCTTGTCACCTTTTGACCAATCATATCAGAAATTAGTCTAAATAACTCAGGGGTAACAAGCTAACCAAAAGCTACATAGAGCAATACTTTTGGATGAATAGAGAACATCAGGTGATAATCAAAATCTTGTAGGGACATTCCATCGAACGTCCCTACTTCCTACTTCCTACTTCCTATTTCCTACTCCCTACTCCCTAATTAACGAGAATAAGCTTGAACATATCTAAGTATCCCACGAGCGATCGCCTGCGCCATACGACTACGTTGGCCAGGGTCTGCAAGAATCCTAGAATCATAATTACCAGTGACAAAACCCACCTCTACCAATACAGCAGGCATCTTAGTCTTCCTTAGCACATAAAAACGAGCGCGCTTCACACCACGATTATTCATTGTGGGGAAACTTTCCAACATACTATTCTGAATATACTGCGCTAAAGCCTGACCACTTTGATAATAAAAAGTCTCTAAACCATTAACATCAGGGCGACTCATACTAATAGCATTAGCATGAATACTCACAAACAAATCGGCATTTACCCGATTGGCCAATTCTGCCCGTGGTGGTAAATCTAAATCCCTGTCTGTCTTACGAGTCATCACCACTTGTATATTATTCTGCTCCAGGATTTGAGCTACCTCCAATGACATAGGCAACACAATATCCTTCTCTCGCAGACCAAAACCAACTCCACCTATATCTGTAGGTCCTCCGTGCCCAGGGTCTATAACTATCATTAACCGTCCATCACGCTGGGGTAATCTATTTGGTAAAGGAAAACGACGATTACTATTATTAGGATTAGAAGGGCGATCGTTACGACGAGGCCAGGGGAAAGGCCACCGTCTCGGACGTAAATTTCCTTGAGAATTTTGAGGTAATCTATTCTGAGGAGATGAATTTTGAGGTAATGAATTGTTACCTCGTGGGAATAGTGAGGGTCTGGAACCAGAAGATTGCTGTCTAGGAGCTGACTGCCAACCAGGAGGAGTAGTACCAATATTACCCCAACCCATAGGTAAAGATAACTTTTGTGGGGAAAGCTGAGTTACCTGAGCAATTTTAATATTAGTAGCAGGCTTAACCAGAATAGTAACTGTTTCTGGATCTTCTTGACGTATCTTTGCCCAAAGTAAAGGACTACCCACCCGTCGGCCAGGTAACTTTAATCGGTCATCTACCTTAGCATTATATATAGTAATTCCATAAGCATCCTCTTCGGAATCCCAACCACTCGTATAGTTTAGAGATCTATCTCCTGTAATTACTAAGTCAGTACCATTTTTCAACTCTACTGACTTAACAACTGCAAAACCAGTAGCTTGATTAATTGTTGGTGGTGTTTCTCCTTGAGGCCATATCGCTACTCCACCTGCATAAGCACGAGCTTGCCATTGAGTTTTAGTATCTGGAAGACTAACTGTCAAGCGAACTACTGCAGGTGTTGTTGAAAGCTGAGTAAGTTGAGTAATTGTTAATCCAGATTTATTAAATCTTTGATTTGACTTGACATCTTTTGCTGTGAGAGTAGCATTCAGAATATCAATGGTCATCCAAGTACGGTCAACACTCTGCTTGAGTTCTATTTCTGGTAGTTTACCGCTCGTTTGTAGAACTACTCCATCTTGCTTTACTTGGACATCTTCTACAAGAGTTGGCGTACCAGTGGTAGCAACTTGATTAACAGGAGCAGGGTTTCTTGGTCTTAGTATATTTTGATTACTCGGTCTCTCTATTCTGCGAGGAGCTAAAGGCGAATTTTGAGGTAGTGGGGGTGGAGACTGAGGACTTTGAGGTGGTGGGGATGGAGACTGGGAACTTTGAGGTGGTGGGGATGGAGACTGAGAACTTTGAGGTGGTGGGGATGGAGACTGGGGTTTAAGGTTAATATCTGAAGTAGAGGCAATCTTTTGAGGTGTGGGTATTTGCACAGTCCATTCGCTAGGAGATATGCCCCTAAATTGCACCTGTTTTGGGTCAAGAGTATACCCATTATTTAATTCTACTACAATCCTAGCTGTTTGAGAATTAAATTGTCCTACTCTAACTGCTTTTATTGCCCCACCGACAACTTGAGAAGTTCTTATACCACCTAAAGTTGTGCCAGGCAAATCTATAACTAAGCGAGTTGGGTTAGTTATTAATTGTGCTTTTGGCTGAACACCTCCTTCAGTAGTAAAAGATAGTCGATTCTGATTTGCTTGAAACTGCCAAGATTCTAGGGTAGCAGCTTCAGTAGGACTTCCAAGTACAAAAACACTGAGTATACTTGGAAGTAGATAGCGTACCATTAGATTTTTTCCCATCTGGGTACTTTTGAGAAATATCACACGATTTCCTGGATATATATTTTTCATATCAAGTTTAATACTTTATGAACCCCTCTAAATATAGATGATGTATTGATATACCCCTGATAATTTTTGGTGAATAGAATAATTATTAACCA
>NZ_JAAHGK010001106.1:0-2590 GCF_010672505.1 Okeania sp. SIO2B9
TCGCCGAAGTATAGCAGGCCATGGCATCCGCCCAGAAATTTCTTTCTGGGCTGCATAGCAGAAGTCATCTAAAGATGACTTAAAGATAGCTAATTTATTATGGCTAATTAGGGTTTGCTGATTAAATATCAAAGCATTGACTTATATTGGTTGTAGCATTTTTTTGTCTCAAAAAGTGTCATCTTTTCAGTGGCAAGAGCTGCAAAAAGCTAGTATTTTGGGATGATTATGGCAGAAAAATCAAGGGACAATTTTCCGACTACCTCTTCTACAATTCCCATTTCTCCTGTCTCCTGTCTCCTGTCTCCTGTCTCCTACCCTCATCCATAAGACTTTTTCAGCAAGCCCTAATTAATGAGACTTGATATAACTTCTGACTTCTGTGAAACGGTATAACCACCCTGATTTTTCGTTGCCTAGCTTTAGTTACAGCAGTCGAAGGAAAGGAGGCCGACATATCAAAAGCTTAAAACTCAGACAACGCCAGATTTTCCTTCTTCCTTCTTCCTTCTTCCTTCTGCTATAAATATCTATTCTTGCAAAGCAGCTAAAACTCGATCGTGAATTATCCCATTACTAACAACTACACCACGGTTATCAACCATCTTCGCTCCATCAGCAAAATTTAACGGTTTACCATAAAGATCGGAAACACGTCCTCCAGCTTCTTCCACAACGATCGCTCCGGCAGCATGATCCCAAATATTCTCCCGGTAGTTAGGAGACTTCGGTGAAGGCAAACGCAAATATAAAGCAGCTTGCCCAGATGCCACAATACCATACTTTGCTTGAGAGTCTACCCGTACAGAAGGCGCAGTAATACCCGCAGCTTTCGCTACTGCATTCTGACGGTCTTGGTCGCCGTGAGAAGTTTCCACACTTTCCACAAACCGGAGATTAGTAGTATCACCCGCTTTCACAACATGAATAGGAGTAAATTCACCTCCTGCTATTGGCATCATTGCTGCTCCTTCACCCCGAACCGCTACATACAACATCCCTGGTTGATTATTTTCTACTGGCATCGCTGGGCAAGCTAACACCCCTACCTTAACTTCTCCTGCTTCCACCAATGCCAACGCTACTGCATATTGGTCTTGACGTAAAAACCCTTTTGTGCCATCAATGGGGTCTAAAGTCCAATAACGAGGTCCGACTTTACCGTTACCTTGGTTAATCCATTGTACTATCTGTTCTGGAGTAGCATCTGCTATCTGTTCTTTTACATAATTTGTCACTTTTGTCAAATTTTCTGCCATCTCTGGAGTTTGTAATTCAGTGGCGTCTTCTTCTCCTACCACTGGATCGTCTGGAAAGGTCTCACCCAAGGCTTTGCAAATCAACGCTTGAGCGCCATAGTCAGCAACAGTTACCGGACTTTTATCACCTTTTTCCATTGCAGGTGGAATATTTCCACGAACCTGTTCGCAGAGTTTAGCTGCTGCTAGAGCAGCTTCAATTGCTATTTGTTTTTCGTGTTCGTAAGCCATGAGTAGTTTCAAATTAAGTACTATTTATAGCATATTTATAACATATATAGCGCTGTGCGCAGGCAACAGCTCATCTGGCAACAGGCAACAAGGGGAATAAAAAACCAATAATATAAGACTTTTAGCTATTGGACAGTTCCTGTAATTTGTAAATATCCCAGCGCACATTGCTATACCAGTGTTTGAATATTTAGAACTTGGTTTGGTGGTGGTGGATTGTAATTGTGGTCTATTGTCATTATTTTGGTCAAGGACAAAAACAGTGGGAGCAAGATGCTCCCATGAAGCGCCGTTGTTCATCCCCATCTACCATTACGCGAGCAGGACTACCCTTAGTTTTGGGCACTAAACTATATATCGCTATACATTAAGGTGTTTGACATGAATAGAAACTGAAACCCTTTTGTATTCCTGTGTTGCCTGTTGCCTGTTGCCTTACGCGTAGCGCGATAAGATTGACAAAAGTTTCTTGAACAAGTTCACTTAAATTATTAATGATAATTTATTTAACTATTAATGATGATGCACAATTTTATTCCACCAGAAAGATTTTTTCCCTATCTCACCTGGCAAGATATTGAAACAATGCCAAATAAAGAAAATGTAGTAATTATTCAACCAGTGGGTTCTATTGAACAACATGGCTTCCATTTACCTATAATTGTTGATTCGGCGATCGCTACTTTTATTACAGGTAAAGCTCTTGCTAAACTCGACTCCAATATTCCTGCATACGCCTTGCCTACTCAATATTACGGTAAATCTAACGAACATTGGCATTTTCCGGGTACTATTACTCTCACCGCCCAGACTTTGATGGCAGTATTAACAGAAATGGCTGAAAGTATCTATCGCTCTGGGTTCCGTAAATTGGTATTTTTGAATGCTCATGGCGGACAACCACAAGTTATCGAAATTGTGGCGCGAGACTTGCACCAGAAATATGAGGATTTTTTGCTATTTCCGCTTTTTGCTTGGCGCATACCTCACCCTAGCAAAGAATTGTTTACGCCAAAGGAAATGGAATTGGGAATTCATGCAGGAGATGGGGAAACCAGTATGATGTTGTCAATCTTGCCGGATATGGTAAAAATGGATAA
>NZ_JAAHGK010001107.1:0-2590 GCF_010672505.1 Okeania sp. SIO2B9
TGACATCTCCTCCAAAAGAGGGAGTAGGCAGCTTTGCTGTAGGCAGTAGGGAACCCACCCCTCGCCCCTCCCCCTCCCAGGAGGGGAAATAATTGATAATTTATGTGTGATAATTGATTTGATTTTGGATTTTTACCAGATTTCTAATACACATAATTTTCATTTAGAAAATCTCTTCTTAAAGATATTACCACTTAATATCATGTTTAGCCAAGCACCAATAATAGAGTTTTGTAATTGTACATTTAACACAATAAATATCATTAAAATTTGCCAGCGTAACGATAAATAAAGATTTGTATATCTGTAATTAAATTGACTTTAATAACGTGGTAAATTGTAAATTTTAGGTAATACTTATATATTTTTTTCGACGAAAATTTTATTTTCAAAATAAGTTCAATGTAAGCATTTCCTGCGGAATGCTGCGCAAACAGCTTTTTAATGAATGAAGCAAACATTCGTTTTTCTACTACATTCTCAACTAAAGATTCATACTATTAAGCTTTGATAAAAAAGCAATTTTATCCTTTAAAGCTGATAACGCAGTTCCGACCATAGGAGCCTAGCTGAAGTCCACATTTCCTCGGATAAGAGGCTAGCTGACTGCTGAATGCTTACAGTTAAATGGATGAAGATAAGGAGGTTTTTTATTAGCTAAACTCCCTTATCTTCGGTAGTAAAATCAAATTTTAGCTTTGCGGAAAAGCTATCAATAACTTTTGTAGTGAATGACAACAACAACCAAATATCATTCACTAATTTATTTGTAATAGCAGTTGAAGGAAAAATTAGGACAAATAGCAGTCGAAGGAAAGGTTAGGACAAATCAAAATATTAAAATTAAGGCAACGTCAGATTTTTCCTTCTTCCTTCTTTAATTCTTTCTTCTGCTATAGCAATGTGCGCTGGCATATTTACAAATTGCAGGAATTGTCCAATAGCTAAAAGTCTTATATTATCAGCAATTTATTCCCCCTATTGCCTTCCGGAGCTGTTGCCTGTTGCCTGCGCACAGCGCTATAACTGACCGGTGACAAAATCCTAAAACAATTACAAATCAAAAATGATTGACTTTTAACTTTTGAATGCATGACTGTCTTGAGTGCGTCTTACATTCTGAGGTTTCCTCAGAATTACGCACTCGCTCTTAACTTCCACGTAGCGGCACTAGTACCTTTTAATCTAAAAGCTCATGTTGAAAAAACTATCTCTAATTACTCGTTCTTCCTTTCGTCAAGTATCATACCCATTAATATCTGTAATGGTCGCTGCTAGTTTATGTGCAGGTACAGCATCTCCCAGTCAAGCTATTCCCTGGGGAGAATTAATTTTCCAGAGTATTCAGATGATTCAAATTTCTAACCTGTCTGACCGCCAAGAAGTTGAACTTGGTAAACAAATTAATCAACAATTATTAAAACAGAGAAATCTTAAAATTTATCGCGATCGCGCAGCTAACGAATATATTAATAGAATTGGCCAAAGATTGGCTACTGCCAGTCCCCGTCCAGACATTCCCTATACTTTTCAAGTAGTAGAGGATGACAGTATAAATGCTTTTGCCACTATGGGAGGTTTTGTCTATATCAATACTGGTTTAATGAAAGCTGCAGAGAACGAAGCAGAATTAGCTAGTGTTGTTTCTCACGAAATTGCCCATATTGCTAGTCGTCATGCAGTAAAACAGTTACGTCAGACATTATTGGCCCAGGGTTTAGCTACTGCAGCAGGTGTAGATGATAGTGTTGCTGTCCAAGTTGGGGTAGAATTAGCATTACGGCGGCATAAAAGTAGGGAGGCAGAATTTGAAGCGGATGCAATAGGTATTGAAACATTAGGTAGAGCGGGATATGCTCAGTATGGTGCAATTACATTTATGGAAAAATTGCTAAAAAAAGGTTCTCCACCATCTTTTCTTAGCACTCATCCCGCAACATCAGCGAGGATCGAGCAAATGAAACAAATGATTGATCCGGAATTTGCTTACAATGGTGATGGGTTGGATGATAGACGTTATCAGGTTATTGTAAGTCAATTAATTCCGTAGTTAAAATTCACTGAAAAATTGGGTCTGAAATGTAAGCATTTCCTGCGGAATGCTGCGCAAACAGCAGTCAGCTACAGCTATCAGCTATTAATTTATTGCCTTGAGAGCAGGAATTAGTATTAAAAAATTCAAGGAGAATTATAAAATATGGGAAAAAAACTGACCTTGACCTTAGCAGTGTATATACATTATCTATGAAACAGCTAAAAGCTGACCGCTAATAGCTGAATGCTTACTCTGAAATTTCCCCCTTCTAGGGGAATTTTTTCATTTTAGGGAATAGGGAATAGGGAGCAAGGGGAAATTTGTTGGTGCAGCATTCCGCACGAAAATAATATTCTCGCTTCAACAGTTATATACAGCAGATTTCAGGTAAATGAGGTACACATAAGAATGGTAAAGTGTTTCCAGTGCGGGCATCTTGCCCGCGACTGATGTATCTTACTAATATGAAATACGTTTTCATTAATCGATAATGGATAATTGATAATTAGGGTTTGCTGAATAAAGTCTGTTGGTGGGGGTAGGAGACAGGAGACA
>NZ_JAAHGK010001108.1:0-2587 GCF_010672505.1 Okeania sp. SIO2B9
TCTAAGTTCCTGATTACCATCAAACTGCATTCGGCAACGAGTTATGTCTGCAGGTAATATAGAAACATTCCAGGTGACAACAAAAGGGATATTCTCTCCTCCTTCAATATCTCTTGCTCCTTCCAGACTTTTTTGTTTGTAAAGACTAATAGCATGAGCTAGGTATTTACGTCTGTTATCTGGGTAATATGGAGTGTAAACAGCTACTTCCCCTTTTTCGGCTGGCTTTAATTGATTAATTGGCATCCTAATACTCTCCTGAATCAATAATATCTATGTCCCCGAAAATTATATTATAAGTAACTACAGTGTAAATTTATCAAAGCTAAATAAAACCAAGGTTTCAGCTCCCTTAAAAAATCGGCTCTAAGATTTTCTATTAAGTATGGTGCAATAATTGTTAGCTAAACTACCCTCTACATTCTTCACTTAACAAAGACCATATTGATAGTTTTTTCAGACCGAATTAGGTTAGTCTCTTAAAAAATAAGAAAATTATTAGCGATCGGATCTTTTAAGATAAATTTAGTTATGCCGAACAGTTCTTGGCCCAAAAACGATTATTATCGGGAAACCCAAATTCATCAAAACGATCAATTCTATAACGAACAGCAAAATAATCAGGTGGCAGAAACTCAGAAATGCTTAGACCAGACTCAAATAAAACAACAAAATGAAGTGTTAAGTAATCATCAGAATATTTACGATGGTCGTAGACGTAAAGCAGCACTTATGTCATTTCTGATTTGGACTACTACTATCCTTCTGCACTTACTTTCCTGGGGATATTGGGTAATTTTAGGTCTAACAGGTTTACTATCAGTTCAACTGTTGAGAATACTATTCGCTAAACCAAAATTACCTCCAAAACCTCTATCAGAAGAAAATTCGACAGACTGGCCTTATGTCTCTCTGTTAGTAGCAGCTAAAAATGAAGAAGCTGTAATTAGTAAACTGGTAAAAAATATCTTTACTTTAGATTATCCAACCAATAATTACGAACTCTGGGTAATAGATGACAATAGTACAGATCAAACCCCTATATTGTTAGAACAGTTGGCCAAAGAATATCAGCAGCTCAATGTTATTCGGAGAAGTCCAGATGCCAGTGGAGGTAAATCAGGCGCTCTCAATACTGCTATACCTTTGATTAGGGGAGAAATTTTAGGAGTGTTTGATGCAGATGCAGAGGTAACACCAGATCTACTCCGAAAGGTAGTACCACTTTTTGCAAGAGAAGAAGTAGGAGCAGTACAAGTTAGAAAAGCGATCGCCAATGCTGGTTTAAATTTTTTGACAAAAGGCCAATCACGAGAAATGGCTCTAGATAGCTTTTTTCAGGAACAACGAATTGCAATTGGTGGGGTTGGTGAACTCAGGGGGAATGGCCAATTTGTACGTTTGAACGCCCTCAAAGAGTGTGGGGGGTGGAATGAACAGACTATTACTGATGATTTAGATTTAACAATTCGCCTACACTTAAATCAATGGGATATAGATTTTCTCAGTTTTCCAGCAGTAATGGAGGAAGGGGTAACTAACCCAAAAGCTTTATGGCATCAACGTTCCCGATGGGCAGAGGGTGGATATCAGCGTTATCTAGACTACTGGCAATTGATTTTGCGTAACCGAATGAGATTTGGTAAGACTTGGGATTTATGGCAATTTTTGGTGACACAATATCTAATATCGGTTGCTGCTGTACCTGATTTCCTTATGGCAATAATTTTGCGTCGTTTACCCATCACCAGTCCTTTGACTGTGTTTACTGTAACAGTTTCTGTATTGGGAATGTTTATCGGTTTACGTCGAACCAGGAAGCAAGAAAAGAGTATGGTTGGAGAAGGGAAGTTGGACTTTGTTTCTGAGAAAGAACATCCATTGTCTATACTACTTACTTTTTTAGAAAGTGTGCGAGGCACTTTTTATATGTTGCATTGGTTTGTAGTGATGGGCGCTACTATTACCCGGATGTCTATATTACCTAAGCGACTAAAGTGGGTAAAAACAGTTCATAAAGGGGATTGGGAAAGTTAAAAATTTAGGTTATTATTATCTAATTACTTAGTTTGATGGTAATTTGAACTACTCTTACTAGCGATCAATAATGTTTTTAACAGACTAAGTATCGGAGATGAAATATATAGCAATTCTATTTCTAAAGTGTGAAACCTAAGTTTGATGTTATTTAACTAAAATCACGATACTCAAAGTTATAGGCATAACAATTTTTCAGATTTAGAATTGCTAAAATTATCATAAACTAATCAATTGATTGATCTACATAATATTAATCTAATTACTTCTAATAGTAACATTGATAAAATAAATTATGCAAATTCCGTTTTGAACAAAAAGTAATAAAGAAAGTAGTTCCTTTTTAAAAGAAATAATTATCCTCCTTCAAAACTATTAATTAATAATTTAATAAAAATTAAATTTGATTTGAACTATTAAGTATATTCGCAAAAATAATAGCTGCAAAATTTATCAAATAAATATCAGATAACTTAAAAATAATGTTATTAACTTAAGAAAATTAAACGTTAAAATTAGTATGGATTTATTAGAATATCAGGCTAAAGCA
>NZ_JAAHGK010001109.1:0-2584 GCF_010672505.1 Okeania sp. SIO2B9
TGAGAAGGGTGGGGATCATTAATACACCGAACCAACCGATGTATAAACGATTGTCTGTGCTGGTGATCCAGCTACAGAACTTTTCCCATACGTTGGCGTTTTCACGCTGTTGTAAGGTAGTTGTCATAATGTATGATTGCTGTTATATATGTATGAAATTTTCGAGGTACGGCGGTGCAGGTGTTTTTTTGTTTCCTGCTCCGTTATTAATAATATAGCTAGTTTATTTCGTTTTGTAAAGGGGTGTTAAGGATAGTGTTGTTTAACTAAGTTATAAGTTTTGTTTATAAAATTTGCACATCACAATATATTTTAAAAGTCAAAACTAAATGAATGAATTTTAAATATACACAAATTCCCCACTATCTACAATTTTAAGATGTATGTTAGAAACCCTAGACCTAAGCCTTTTTCTCAACAAAGATGCCTATAATACACAGCTAGAAGCACTGATGCGACAGTTACGATCGCTACAGAGAGCTTGCTGGCAAAAAAAATTACCTGTGCTGATAGTTTTAGAAGGTTGGGCAGCTGCTGGTAAAGGTGCTCTAGTTAAACAAATAGTAGGATATATGGACCCACGGGGGTTTGTGGTTCATCCAATTTGGCCTGCTACAGCACAAGAACGACAATATCCTTTTATGTGGAGGTTTTGGCAAAGACTTCCTAGAGCGGGACAAATTGGATTTTTCTATCATAGCTGGTACACTCATGTCCTGGAAGAGCGATTATTTAAAAGAGCTTCAGAACCAGAAATTCCTATCAGATTAGGACAAATTAATGCTTTTGAACGTCAGATGGTGGATAATGGGGTGGCGATCGCTAAATTCTGGATACATCTGAGCAAAAAAGAATTGAAGAAGCGTTTAAAAAAAACTGCGGCTGATTCTTTAAAAGCTTGGCGTGTCAGAAGTGAAGACTGGCAACAAGCAAAAAATTATAAACAATATACTGCTTTTGCCGAAGAAATGCTGATTCATACTAACACAGAATTTGCTCCCTGGACATTGGTAGAAGGAAATTGTCAACGTTGGGCAAGAGTCAAAGTACTGACAGAAATGGCCTCAACTTTGAGTCAAGCTTTGGATGGACTGCATATTCAGGCTGTACCACTCAAAAATCCTCTTCAAGAACAACTCAAATCAAGGGAAACAGATTTTTTGGCTGAAGTAGATTTGACCCAAAGCTTATCTCCAAAAAAGTATAAAAAATCTCTACGGCAGCAGCAAGAACTTTTGAATAAACTGCAATTGGAAATTTACAAACATCAAATCCCTGTGCTGGTAATATTTGAGGGTTGGGATGCTGCGGGTAAGGGTGGGGCAATTAAAAGATTAACGGATAACTTAGACCCCCGCAGCTATGTAGTTAATGCTTTTGCTGCACCAACAGAGTCAGAAAAAGCCTATCATTATCTCTGGCGGTTTTGGAAACAGTTGCCAGAAGCAGGAAATATTGGTATTTTTGACCGCAGTTGGTATGGTCGAGTTTTGGTGGAGCGGGTGGAAAGATTTGCTACAGAGTCAGAATGGCAACGTGCATATCAGGAAATTAATGAGTTTGAGGGACAATTGACCAGCGCAGGTTATGTTTTGGTCAAGTTTTGGTTACATATTAGTCAGGAGGAACAATTAAGGCGATTTACTGAACGACAAAATGACCCATTTAAACAGTATAAGCTTACAGAGGAAGATTGGCGCAATAGAGAAAAGTGGGAAGTTTATGAAGTAGCTGTTAATCAAATGATTCAGCTTACAAGTACGCCAACTGCACCTTGGATTTTAATTGGGGGTGATGATAAACATTATGCTCGTGTTAAAGTAATCCAAGCAGTGACGGAAGCAATTAACGCTCAACTTAAGTACCGATAAAATAAGTTGATTTTTATTTTTGGCTTCGCTGAAGTAAGGTATGAAACTGATGAGTGAGTAGGTATTAATAGTAAGTAAAAATAGAGCTTCTCTTTTAACTACTAACTAATGACTACTAACTACTGATTACTGAACACTAAAAATTATACAATAATTCAGCAACGCCTTATTTTTTATGTTATGAGAAAGCCTCCATGAATCAAGTTAGCTAATTAAGCAAACAATCTAATTTTTTTAAGGACAAAAATCAAAAAATTATGCTGATAATTTTAACAAGAATAGTATTCTTAATACTGTTAATTTGTATAATTAAGTCACTATGGGATAGTTCTGGTGGTGATAAGAAAAACTTGATTTCTAAGTTGTTGTTAGTATTTTCAATTATTCTGTTAATACTGGCATTTTATGCACCAGATAGTCCAGTAGGAGCTGCTGTTTTTAGGTTTCTGGCTTTTGCTTTTAAACCACTTGGTTTTTCGATTATACTTTTGATCTATGCCACTACTCTCATATCGAATGGGGGGATAAAAAGTCCAGCACCAACTCTGATTATTACAGCTTTAATAGTTCTGATAATTTCTAGCTCACCAGTATTTGCTGTATGGGCAGCTCAACAAGCAGAAGAAGATGCTATAGAACTTGTTTCTGTATCAGCTTGTTGTGACGAAAAAGCAGATGCAATTGTATTATTAGGTCAGGGAACAACTCAACCA
>NZ_JAAHGK010000111.1:0-9791 GCF_010672505.1 Okeania sp. SIO2B9
TGCCATGCTTTGGTTGCTCAGAACCATTTGGCATCGTTTCTATAGAATTTGGCGCTAATATAATAGATTATCAAGAAGTCTTCTAGAGATATATATTTTTTCAGTATGTCAAACAAAAAATCTGGACTATTTATCAGTGGTCTACTGCTAGGTTCAGCTATAGGTACATTAACAGGGTTATTAATAGCTCCTAGAACGGGCAAAAAAACAAGACAGTTGGTGAAAAAATCTGCATCTGCTTTTGCCCTACTTGTAACAGACTTGTCTACCAGTGTCAAATTTCAAGCAGACCGCTTTTCAGGATCTACTGCTAATTCTTGGGAGGAAACTTTAGAAAGACTAAGAGAGGCGATCGCTGCTGGATTAGAAGCTAGTCAAAAGGAGAGAGAAATATTATCTCAACTAGAAGCCAAAAACTCTGAAGTTTCAGTAGTTATAAACAGGGAAAATTAAAACAAAAAGCTTTTTTTTAATCTTAAAATACTCTACAATAGCACCTATTATTGTTAAGATTATCCAGGAATAGGAAGTTATCATTCCCCTGTTTAGGCGAAATACCTGTGAACAACCCCTTGTTTTGGCTTGGATTGTCCCTTTTCCTGGTTGCATTGAGCCTCACTACTGTTTTAATTGTCACCTTACCTGCGATGTTGGCATTAGCTAGAGCTGCTCGTAGTCTAGAAAAGTTAGCAGACATCCTAGCTCGCGAATTACCACCAACTTTAGAAGCAATTCGTCTCACTGGCATAGAAATTAGTGAGTTAACTGATGATGTTAATGATAGTGTCCAGAGTGCAGGAGAAATTGTTAAGCAAGTCGATCGAAGTATTGGTAATGTCCGTCAACAAACCAAGGAAGTTAAAACTACAACGAAAAGTATTTTTACTGGTATTAAAGTAGCCTGGAAAACATTTAATTTAAAACCAAAAACAAAAGAAAATACGAGGAGACCATTAAAGCATTCTTTATCATCTTCTCATAAAAATGTCGCTCAAAGCCATCTTTACAAAGATATTCCTCCTGCTTCTGCAACTGAGGATTCTACTCTAGATGATAAACCTTAGACAGAGAAAAGTTTTCTCCCCTGTACCCTATAGCAATGTGCGCTGACTTATGTACAAAAAACAAGAACTGTCCAATAGCTAATAGTTTTATATTATCGGTTTTTTTATTCCCCCTGTTGCCTGTTGCCTGTTGCCTGCGCACAGCACTATAGTTAGGTCTTGCTGATTAAATATCAAAGCATTGACTGATATTGGTTTTAGCATTTTTTGGTCTCAAAGAGTATCAGCTTTTCAGCGGAAGAAGTTCATGCATGCTAGTATTTTAGGACGATTATGGCAGAAAAATCACTCTTACAATTTTTCCGACTACCTCCTCTATAATTCCCATTTCTCCTGTCTCCTGTCTCCTGTCTCCTGTCTCCTACCCCTACTAAAATACTTTTTCAGCAAACCCTAGTTAAAAGTTATTAACTGCCAAACTACTTACTATCATTGAGCCAACTCCAGAATCTGTAAAAATTTCCTGTAAAAGTGTATGGGGAACTCTACCATCAAGAATATGGGCAGCTCGAACTCCCTGAGCTAAACTCCGCACACAACAATTTACTTTAGGAATCATTCCACCAGATACAATTCCTTTTTCAATCAATTGTCTAGCTTCCTGGATATCTAACTTAACAATTAAACTATCTGGATTATGATAGTCTTCCAAAATTCCCGCTGTATCTGTAAGGAGAATTAACTTTTCTGCATCCATCGCAGCAGCAATTTCACCCGCAACAGTATCTGCATTAATATTGTAAGCTTGTCCTTTTTCATCTGCAGCTACACTAGATACCACGGGAATATAGCCATTATCAACTAGGGATTCTAGAATATCTATTTTGACGTTACTTACTTCCCCAACAAAACCAATACCTTCTCTTCCTTCGGGACGTGCTTTTATTAAGTTCGCATCCTTGCCACACAGACCCACAGCACGGCCACCAGCTTGATTAATTAAAGAAACAATTTCCTTATTAACCCTTCCCACTAATACCATCTCTACTACTTCCATAGTGGGCGCATCAGTAACTCGCAAACCATCCTTAAACTGCGGTTCAATTCCTAATTTACCCAACCAAGAGTTAATCTCTGGGCCACCACCATGAACCACAATCGGACGTATACCCACACAAGATAGTAGTACAATGTCCCTAATTACTTTATCTTTGAGGTTACTATCTTTCATGGCCGCACCGCCATATTTGACGACGATTTTACGACCTGCAAATTTTTGAATGTAAGGTAGTGCTTCACTTAACACTTTGACTCGGTTTATTTCTGATTGATTTTCAAAATCTGTACTTTTTAGCATAGACAGTTACTCTTTTGAATTTATAATTTGAACAATATCAATATATAGTTTATTTCAATTTAAAAGTTAACTACTTAGTTATTTTAAGGTTTCCACAATTGACTGAGAGGAAAATAAATAACAGGAGCCCAAAGACTACTAATAACAGCAGAACCCAAAGCAACTTGCTTATAGTAAACCCAAATTTCTCCAAAGGTTTGATTGCCGATTAATCCTAACTGAATTGCCATGAAAGTTTCTGCAATAATTGCCAGAATAAATGTTACTAAAGCTATGGAAATAAAATCTTCTTGAATAAAGCGTTGCTTCTGTAAAAACACTATGATAAATCCTGCAAAAACTAAAGGAATAACATGAGTGGGATAGGGAGCTGTGATGCTATCTTGAATTAATCCTAAGACTAGGCCAGCGACTAAAGCTTCTATAGTTGAACTCTGGCTACTCCAAGCAACTACCCAAATTAATAACCAGTTAGGTCTTATGCCAAAAATCTCCATTCCTGGAATACGGGTGAACAATAATAGTGCACAAACTAGTGCAGAAGCAATAGTGATTAATGATTTTAAAATAGCTTGCTGAGATATATTAGACATCTGAATTAAGAAAATAAATTTAATAATTTGAAAGTTGTTGAGGATAAGTTAATTTTTCAATTTTTAACCAGGAGAAAATTTTTAGGCTCTTGGTAATTTATACTATTTTTTTTTGCTGCAAAAAACACCTATAGAGTTTCTCAAATTACTGAGGTAAAGTTGTTTTTATTCTTTTGATTTTATTTTCCCGAATTATACCAATTTGGAAAAAGAATGTTACGAATAATCAGGGCAGTTAAAAGACTTTAAAAGAGATGCCCCTTGGACTAAAAAGATAAATTACAACCTAATAAATAGTATCAAAGCTATTCATTCTGTACGTCGCTAATCCGACGGCTCTCCTACCTGACTCGGTCCTCGGTCCTCCTAAGAAATAACCTAATTATTTGTAGCAAATATTTATCAAATTGGTATTACTCAGACCTACGGACGTTGCATGCAACGTCTCTACCTAAAACAAACGAATTTTTTGCCTCACGCTTCTTGGGAATTACTATATAGAGTTTTTTCCAAGTCAATGATAATTTTCATTTGTCTTATGTAAAAGATAATTAGGTAAAAAGAGTCTTTGTAACAGAAGAATTACCATTATTGAAAATTAATAAAAATGGGAAATCAAATAACTGTGAGCAGAATGAGACTGATTTCCTAATAATTTTAGGTCGTGCAAATTATGAATATTTTTGCATGATTTTAATTATGGCAGTCTTAAATTAATTGTCAAAAATTGGAAAGCCTTACCCCTATTCCCTAATTCCCAGATATTTTCTGCAAAATTAAAGTATGACTGCTATATATACTGTCTCTGTTGAATAAAAAATTGACCAATCAAAAGCTTTTAATTTTTATTAAATACATCCAATAACCAAATAACTCAAGAAAGACAACTAAAGAAAAATTAAAAAGTCGATCATTGATAGTTGAATTACTTTTCTGTTTCACTTTGTTTATTTTGATAAACAGTCACCCATTCCAAAGTATTAAGTGGTGCTGATAATTTAACCTTAGCTTGTGGAGCAGGAGTATTATTCAAATTAATAGATTCAACTTTTCCGATAGCCAAACCTGCCGGGAATAATTGACTATAAGCAGAAGTAGATACAAAATCACCAACCTTAACATCAGGAAGATCGTTAAAAAATTCTAAGACAACTGTATCATTACCCTGACCCTTCATAAAACCCATCTGACGACTGCGAATAATTCCTGCGCCAACTTTACTGGTAGAGTCACTTACTAATAATACCTGGCTAGTATGGGGTGTAACGCTAGTTATTCTACCTACTATACCACCAGTTCCCATCACAATAAAATATTTTTGAATACCATCTTTACTACCTCTTCCTAGAGTTACTTTTTGCCACCAATAGTCTGCACTTCTACCCACTACAGGAGCTACTATTCCTTTTGTTTTTTTAGTTTTTGTATAATTAAAAAGTTGCTTGAGAGTATTATTTTGTTTCTCTAATTCTTGTAATTGAATTTCTAGTTCTTCTATACGAGCATTCACTAATACTTCTTGTTGAACAGGACTAGGTTGAAATGGTAAACTCAGCCAATTATAAATTTCAAAAAGTAAAGAACCTTGAGTTTGTCTAACCCAAAAAGCTGCACTTACTGCTAAAATTAATAATGCAGCTTTTCTGATGATTTTTAAGCTTCGACGACGCAATGTTTGCATTGGTAAAACCTGAAAATTTGCTACTACTTTAAACTTTATTACTACTAATTTATATTCAAAACAGAAACTTCTGTATAAGGAGTCAGAAGTCAGAATTCAGAAGTCAGGAAAAATGGGAATTATAGAGGAGGTAGTTGGAAATTGTCCCCTGATTTTTCTGCCCAACTCTTGCCCAAAATGCTAACATTCATGAGCTTCTGAGCAACCGAAAGCCTTGTAGCTTTTTTCACTCCAAAAAGGCACTTGCCTTTATCTGTTAATGCTTTGATAGTTAATCAGCAAGCCCTAACTAGCTAATATTTGATTATTGAAATCGCAATTAACCATGAGTTATTAGTAATTAATCTTCTTACTGAATTTCGAGATTTACTAATTTACTAATTTTAAAAATACAGAGTTTTAGAGAAATTAGGAAAAATGGGTCAGTGATTAAACTTGTATCTCACAGTTCTCAAAAGTTCTGTAAAATTATATATCTATAGGTTATTATCATCAGAACGCTTTTCAATAGGTACTCAAATATAGCAGTACTCACAAAAGTTAGGAATTATAAATCAAGACAAAACTAGGAAATACAAATAATTAACCTTCTACCCCCTATAATTTGGCTACAAAATAACTGAATTTTAGCGCATCTGTCCACTGAAAACCCTTTCCAGTTGTTTAAAATTCTCCAAGACACGACCAGTACCCAAGACTACGCAGGAAAGTGGGTCTGCTGCAATATGAGTGACAATTCCAGTTTCATGGCTAATTAAAGTATCTATCCCATTTAATAAAGCACCACCACCAGCTAGCATAATACCTCTATCTATAATATCTGCTGCTAGTTCAGGAGGAGTACGTTCCAAAGTTCGCTTAACTGCCTCTACAATTATTGATAGAGGTTCTGCCATACTTTCTCTCGTCTCTGCAGATTTGACAGTAACAGTTCTGGGCAAACCTGATAATAAATGTAAACCCTTAACTTCCATCGTTGCCTCATTGTCATCCAAAGTAGGATAAGCTGAACCCAATTTCATCTTGATATCTTCAGCAGTTCGCTCGCCTATTACCAAGCTATGGACTTTTTTCATATACTGAGTAATAGCATCATTCAATTCATCTCCAGCTACACGGACAGATTCACTAAGAACTGTACCTTGTAAACTTAGAACAGCAACTTCTGTAGTCCCCCCACCAATATCCACAATCATATTACCTGTAGGTTCAGCCATAGGTAATCCTGCGCCAATAGCAGCAGCAACTGGTTCATCAATTAATCGTACCTCTCTAGCACCAGCATGAGCTGCAGCTTCCATTACAGCTCTTCTTTCTACACCAGTTACTCCGCTCGGAATGCCAATTACAATTCTTGGAGATACCAAGGTTTTTCCTTCATGAACTTTTCTAATAAAATGCTTTAGCATTAATTCTGCTATATCAAAATCAGCAATGACCCCATCCCGTAAAGGTCTGACCGCAATTACATTAGCTGGAGTTCGCCCCAGCATCCTTTTCGCTTCTTCCCCTACTGCTATAGAAGTTTTTTGCTCCTGGTCAATAGCTACCACAGATGGTTCTTGAAGAACAATACCTTTACCAGATACATATACAAGGGTATTTGCAGTACCCAAGTCAATTCCCATGTCCCGAGACAAAGAAAAGCGATTTATCCAACCCACTGACTTTTGACCCCCAAAATTCAATCTTAGTTTGTGTAATAATTTATCTAGATATATTGCTGAGGTATTCTATTTTGTTTTTACTCCTCAGTCTATCAGGACTATACAAAAATTGATGCAAGCAAATTTAGCTGTCCTTGATTTTATACTGCAACAGGATAGGGACAGAATCTGGAGGAAGTGTTAGATTTAATCAATGGTTGAATAATTAGTCCTCTTGAGATATTCTTGTAGATAATCAGACTAGAATTTAATTAATCATATAATCATATATATAATCATATATATAATAGTTTATGAGTCTAAATATTGTTACTTTGGTTGGTAGGGCAGGTGGAGACCCTAATGTTAAATATTTTGAGTCTGGTAGTGTGGTTTGCAATTTAACTTTGGCAGTAAATCGTCGTTCTAGCAAGAGTGAGCAACCAGACTGGTTCAATTTAGAAATTTGGGATAGAACTGGAGAGATTGCTGCTGACTATGTTCGTAAAGGTAGTTTGATTGGGATAAAAGGTTCTCTAAAGTTTGATTACTGGCAAGACCGTAATACAGGGACAAATCGCTCTAAACCAGTAATTAGAGTATACCAATTAGAATTATTAGGCTCTAAACGTGACGATGCACAAAATTATGATGAATTTTAATTTGATAGGTCAACGAGTCAGGAGTCAGGAGTCAGGAGTTAGGAATTAGGAGTTAGGAGTTAGGAGTCAGGAGCGGGGGAGTAGGGGAGTGGAGGAGAAGTAAACATCAGAATAATTAATACTAACTGGGGTGCTAATTATCAAAAATTCGATCCTGTTTGTGTTAATTACTTAATAATTAAAGTGCTACTTAATTTAAGCATTAATGGATGGTAATTGGTATTAGCAGTAGAGGATAGCCAAAAGACAAGTCGCTCCCCTTGAGCAAACCCCAATTTTAGCAGCGGTCGGTACTGATAATTGATAACTGAAATGACGGTGGGACTTTAAGTTTTCCAGATAAGCAAGGATAGAAATTATTAGACATAGGCGTGAAAATCCAAAATAAAATCAACAGGACTTACGCACAGACTCTACATATAGCGAGAGCAAATACCATTCGTCCCTACAAATGGTGCTTTAAAAGTCAATTTGCGTAAGTCCCGATCAATTATTATCTATAAATTATCAATTATTTCCCCATACTCCCTATTCCCTCTTTTGGAGGAGATGTCAATATGAGTGAGTCTACTCTAGAGCAAATTCTTAAATTAGCTACTCAGAAAGCTGAAGCTGTAGAAATTTATTATTTGTCTACTCAGGAAACACCAATAAAATTTGAAAATAATTGTTTAAAGTCTCTACAAACTAAGGCTCAACAAGGAGTAGCTCTCAGATTAATTTATCAAGGTAAATTAGGTTTTGCTAGTTCTACAGATTTGACAAGAATTGAGGATTTAGTTGAAGGAGCAATTCAAACAGCAAAAGTTAGTGAGACTGCACAATTTAAATTTGCTTCTTCATACAATTTTAATTACCCAAAATTAGAGTTTAATTTACCTCAAGTTAATGAATTAATTACTTCTGGTGAAGAAATTATTGAAAAGATTCATAATTATAACCCCGATATTCTAGTCAATATAGACTTTAATATTCAGAACAAAAATATTAAAATTTTGACTAATACTGATGTTTATGCTCAAAGGTTTAATCAATTAGTTAATGTGAGTATTTCCGGTAACTTAGTTCGGAATGAAGACTTTCTGCAAATATCTACTTCAGATGCAATAAGCGATCGAACCTTAGATATCAATAAACTACTAGAAAAATTAATCCAAAAATATCGATGGGCAGAAAATTCAGCTAAGATTACTACTGGAAATTTTCCCGTATTTTTTACTCCCACAGCAGTAGGAAAGACGATCGCTAGATTATTTAAAACTGTTTTATCTGGACAGCTTGTGGTACAAAAAGCTTCCCCTCTTACCAATAAAGTGGGAGAAACTATGTTCGATCCTCGTTTTACTCTCTTTGAAGACCCAAATATAGTCCTTTATGCTTGTCCCTTTGATGACGAAGGTATCCCAACTACGGTCAAGACTTTTATAGAAGCAGGCACTTTAAAAAGTTTCTATTGGGACCAACAATGGGCTGCTCGTGCTGGACGTAAGTCCACTGGGAATGGTTTCCGAGATGGACTATCTCAACCAACTCCTAGTTTAGTAAATTTGAGTATTAATCCTGGCCAAGCTTCTCCAAGAGAATTGATTAGTAATATAAAAGAAGGTCTAATTATAGACCAGGTATTAGGAGCTAGTAAATCTAATCAATTAGCAGGAGAATTTTCTGTCAATTTAGATTTAGGTTATAAGGTAGAAAAAGGTGAAATAACGGGTAGAGTTAAGAATACAATGGTGGCAGGTAATATTTTTGAAGCATTTCAAAATTTGGTAGATATAGGCAATTTTCCTGAATTAGTTGGCAATAGTTATTATTTGCCATGTATTGTATTTCAAAATTTAGGTGTAGCAACAAGGGAGGCTTAGATATGAAAGTCCTTAAAGTTATTTTGATTAGTTTTTTAGCAGTTTTACTATTGAATGGATGTGTTCAATATGAAGTTGGAATAAATTTTGAGAGCCAAAACCATGGTGAAATTGTGCAACATATTAAATTAGCAGATGAGTTAAAGAATTTCAGTGGGAAGATAGTTTCTGAATGGTTAAGAAGTATAGACACTAGAGTTAATCAATTACGAGGAAAAACTCAAAAAATATCTTCTCAAGAAATTTTAGTTACAATTCCTTTTAATAATGGTGCGGAATTAGAAGAAAAATTTAATCAATTTTTTAAACCTATAGATCCACAAGAATCTAATAATTATGCTGCCGATGTTACAGCAGATTTACCTAAATTTGAATCTCAGATTGAAGTAAGTCAGAATAATTTCTTTTTAGTACTGCGGAATAAATTGAGCATTAATTTAGATTTGCAATTATCTACATCTAATAGCAAAGTTATAGTTAATCCAGATGAGTTATTAGATTTAGAGTTTCAGTTAACTACGCCTTGGGGTTTTAACAACATTCAAGCAACTGAAAATGATGCAATAACTTATCTAAGCGATCGACAAATTGTCTGGAAATTAAATCCAGGAGAATCAAATTCATTAGATGTAGTCTTTTGGATTCCTAGTCCCATAGGAATAGGTACAATCTTAATTGGTTTATTTGTTTATTTAGGTATAGCTTTAAAATATCAAGTACTGCCCGCTTTAGGAATTATTAAAAAATAGATTAATCAATATTGATTTTTATACTATATAATATTGCCTAAAATTTGAGGATTAAAAAATTAAGCTACTGCATCAAAATTATAAAATATATGTAAGCATTTCCTGCGGAATGCGCAAACAACTATTAGCAGTCAGCTAGCTTACTGGGTCGGAACTACATTAACAGCAATTAATAACAAATTAACAGCAATTAATAACAAATAATTACTTCTAAGGTTTGGGAAGGATACTTTG
>NZ_JAAHGK010001110.1:0-2583 GCF_010672505.1 Okeania sp. SIO2B9
TGAGACAGAAATTGGTAAAACTGCTAGATGCGTTCTAGATATCACAGATGTGGAAACGCCTCTAAATCTACAACTCGAACGTCTGAGTAATCTGATTGGGATTCTCGGTTTAGTCGTAGCAGTGTTAATTGATATCGCCTTAGTAGCACGAGGTATCTTCACCGGAGAACTCGATCTCACCTCCGGACAGTGGTACATTATCAGTATCCTGACCGTTAGCTTAACTGTTGCCCTGACTAGAGTCTGGTTGCCAATAATCGTAGATGGATTGGAATCAGTAGGCAAAGAAATCGAACTACCAGAGTGGCTGGAAAATGATAGCGGGATAGCTTGGGTAAAAAATATTTTGCTCGCTCTGGCAATATCTGGCATCGGTATCGGGGTAGGTTACTATTTAGAATGGGTTCCCGCTTCCCCTACTGACTGGATATCAGCAGATGTCGCTGTTAAATTTCTCACCTACTTTATGATTGCAGTTGCGGTTATAGTTGTGGCAGTACCCGAAGGACTAGCACTAAGCGTTACTCTCAGTCTAGCTTACAGTATGCAGAAAATGACTCAACAAAATAATCTGGTCCGCAGGATGCACGCTTGTGAAACCATTGGCGCTACAACGGTCATTTGTTCTGATAAAACAGGTACTTTGACTGAAAACAAAATGCAGGTGAGTGATGTAAATTTTCCTAGCTTAGAGGACAAGACTATCAATGCTGACAACGTTATAGTAGAAGCAATTTGTAGCAATAGTACGGCCAACTTAGAATACAAAAAAGGTGAAGAGTCTATTCCTCTAGGAGACCATACAGAAGGTGCTTTGCTGTTGTGGTTGGAGGAAAATAATATTGACTACATTGACAAACGAGATGATTTTGATATTGTCAGTCAGTTAACTTTTTCAGCAGACAGAAAGTACATGGCAACTATGGGAAATTCCTCCATAACAGGGGACAAAATACTCCATATTAAAGGTGCGCCAGAATTATTGCTCGCGAGTTGTCATCAAATTATGACTGCGGAGGGCGTCAAACCTTTTGCAGATTCTACAAGAGTATCCATTGCAGCAGAATTAAATCAGTATGAAACTATTGGTAGACGTACTTTGGGATTTGCCTATATTCGAGACCCTCAAGACTATCAACAAGGAAAAGAACTCGAACAATATCACGATTTGATTTGGTTGGGTTTTGTGGCGATCGCTGACCCAGTGCGAGAAGAAGTCCCAAATGCAGTCAAAATCTGTCAAAAAGCTGGCGTCAAGGTCAAAATGATTACTGGGGATAGTCGTCTGACTGCTGTTGAAATAGCTCGCGAAATCGGTATTATAAGTCAGGACGATCCGAATGATTATTGTATTACTGGTGGTAAACTACGTTCCCTGGATGATGAAGCAGTTTTGGCAGTGCTGAAAAAAGTCAAAGTGATTGCTCGAGCGCGACCCCAGGATAAGCAACGTATTGTACAGTTATTACAAACTAGCGGGGAAGTTGTGGCAGTTACGGGTGATGGTACTAATGATGCACCTGCTTTGAATCAAGCGCAGGTAGGTTTGTCGATGGGTAGCGGTACTTCTGTTGCTAAAGAAGCAAGCGATATCATTATTTTGAACGACTCTTTTGCCAGTATCGAAAATGCCGTGATGTGGGGGCGGTCGCTTTACCAAAATATTCAAAAGTTTATCCTCTTCCAGTTAACAATAAATGTTGCTGCTTGTGGAATAGCTTTGTTGGGTCCATTTATTGGGATTAATTTGCCGTTTACAGTAACTCAACTATTGTGGGTAAACTTAATTATGGATACTTTTGCTGCTTTAGCTTTAGCAACAGAACCCCCAAATCAAAAAGTGATGGAAAATGCACCTAGAAATTCCCAAGATTTTATTATTTCCAAACCAATGATGGTGAGTATTTTTTCGGTAGCTGCAGTATTCCTAGTATTTTTCGTCGCATTCTTACTTTATATCCAGAAAGATAGAGTAGTAACTCCTTATGAATTATCTCTATTTTTCACCACATTTGTGATGTTGCAGTTTTGGAATATGTTTAATGCCAAATGTTTTGGTTTAAAAGAATCTGCATTTTCTAATATTAGTAAAAATGGCAGTTTTGTCGCGATCGCTGCATTTATTTTTTTGGGACAAATTTTGATGGTTCAATTTGGTGGTGCTGTATTTAGAACAGTTCCTTTATCTTTAAGAGATTGGTTGGTAATTATTGGAGGTACTTCTATTGTGTTGTGGATTGGAGAAATTTGGCGAATGATTCAGATGCGGTTTAGGGTTTCTTAAAAAGTTGTAGGGTGGGTAAATATTTGCTCGCCCTAGAGACTTAGGTGGTAGGTTTCAACAATTAATAATTAATAATTAATAATTAATAATTAATAATTACCTCTCCTTGAAAACAAGAGGATTGACTAATCATGAAAATTTTTTCTTCTCTTGGTCGATTGGATATGGCGAGGAGACCCTAAGAGTGACAGAGCCGCTCCGAAGTACGCCATCCCACCCTACGGGAAGCTGCGCTAACGACCGCTTGTTTCTCCTTTAAAGGAGAGGATTTTTACCTTAATTATTCGGTAAATTCAGGA
>NZ_JAAHGK010001111.1:0-2577 GCF_010672505.1 Okeania sp. SIO2B9
GGTATTCAAGCAAACATAATATTAATTGGGGACTCCTGATCGAACTGTTAAATTACTCGCATATAATATCACAAAGGTTAAAAGTTAAAAACATTTTTTTCTTTCACTAATAATATTGCACTTTAAATCTGCCATTTTATGGGCGCTTAATTAGTGATAAAACAACTTTTTTTTCTCTTTTCCCTGTTCCATATTATTATGAAACCTTTTTTTTCTCCCTATTTCCTATTTTCTGATTATAGCAAGATTTTATGAGAGTTTATATAAGTAAGAAATAAAAAGCGAAGTTGTAAGAATAAATCAAGTTAAAACTTGCGCTCAATTTTCAAAGATTGACCAGGAGAAAGTTTTTTAATCTCAGTTGTTAAATCATACCAAGGTTGTAATTGATTGATTTGAAAAGTGCGACTCATTACAACATAAATAGAAGTTTGGTCACAACCAATAGCTGCACTAATTACATCCCACCAAGACTTAGCAAAAAGTTCGTCTGTAATATACCAAACTCCATCTTCATACTTAAAGTAACGAGTGAAGTGGAAAGGTGCATCTTGCTTACCAGTAATCAGAATTTTTTGTAATGTTTTCCGAATAAAATTGGGGAAAAAACGCCCAAAAGTTAACATGACAAACCTGAGAATGATTAACTTCAAAGGTGACATTTGAGTTTGTTTAGCCCAACCCATATTACCAGAAATAACCAATTCATCCTGAGATATTTTTATATCATAATCCCCAGTTAAATGACTAACTGCATTTAAGATTTTATTTCCTTTTTTTACTTGGAGTGATAAATGAGTATCAGAAACAACTAATTTTTGGTCGCGAAATAGCTTAAAAACACCACCTTTTTTCATACTTACATATAATTCTGTTCCAGGTCTGCGTTTAATCAAAATTTGAGCTTCTTTTAACCAAAGACTAGCAATATCACGATTCACATCAGCAGGTCTTTCTGTAATAAAATCCTGCCATGCTAAGAAATAATTCCAGGTATGATGACCGATAATATGGTCGTCTGCATAACAGGGAGCCAAACCATTTTTTAAGCCTATTAAAAATTGATCGTTAATAGACAAAGCAGCAGGCAACCATTTACCTATTAATTCAAATCCGTGGGGAAAAAAGTTATAGGTATTACGACTAGCATATTCTCCACCGAAGGAACCATCAGGATGAATAAATTGAGCAGCTAATTCTACTGCTGCGGTAATAGAATTTTTGAGTTTTTCACTGGGGTTTAATTCATAAATTCTAGCTAAACAGGATATAGTTAAAGTATGATAACCAGGGTCAAAACCAGAGTATTCTGTAAACCATCCTTCCTGACTCTGCCAACTTAATAATCTTTCCAGACGTGCTGCTTTAGTTGCCTCCCATTTTGAGGTTTCTAATAGTTTACTCAACAATTCTAAGGACAATACAATTAATGCTTCATGGTTAGCTAAATTGCCACTTTCATAATGATTTACTAACCAATCTGCTCGTTTTTCAAAAAAGCTGAGTACTTCATAGTTATTTAATCCCAATATTTGATAACTTTCAATACTAGCTAATAAAGAAAAAGCTGTTGCTCCACTAGCTCTTTCAAAAGGGAAATAATCATCACAAGAACCATCAAGATGAGCAGTGTGGGTGGCATATAAGATGCCTGCTTCTGCCCATTTATATATCATTTCTTGCAAATAAAATTGATTATTAGGAATATCTAAGTTATAAGCTAAGGCTAAAGGTAAGACGAATTCTTGAGCCATGCCACTAGGAAAATCTATAATTTTGTAATGCCAAAAATTGCGGTCGAAACAACCATAGGTAGGACTATGATAATTGCGGTCTAACAAGGTCAATATTTTAGGGATTTGAGCAAGTGCTTCTCTGGCAAATAAATCTCTCATCTGTTCTTTTTCAGTGTCAGTTATAGTATCTTTATTAGAGTCTAAATTAGACTCTGTCTTTAATAAATCAGTTTGATTGGTGATGGATGGTCGATGGTCTTGCATAGTTATATTTTTACTACTTTATGTTGTGCAGAATTTTCTCTACTTTATTTATTTGACTAAAAATTAATTTTATAGCTATGAAAAATCAGGTATTATTTTTTTTACTGTATCTTACAAGCCTAATAAAAGCTAGATAGATAAAATATTTATTCTTTTTTCTTATTCCTTTTTTTAAATGTCAGCTATGGATGAACGCTTATATTGCATTGCATATTTATATTTTCACTACTTTATATTGTGAAAATTATATTTTTTTACTAAAAATTAATTGAATAATTATTAAATTTTAGACCTCAGATATCAATTTTTTACTAAATTTAATCAACCTCATAAAATCTACATTGAGAGAGTATTTATTCTTCTTCCCTATTACCGAATAATGAATAATTAAATAATTAAATAATTAAATGATTCAGGTTGAAAGCTTCCTCTTTCAAGGGGAAAAAATTGTTTTTTTTCCCTTTAGTCAATCCTCTCCTTTTTAGGGCTATGCTTTATCAAAATCTTTCTTAACATAAAAAATTACAAAATAGACAAGTTATGTATAAGTATTTAAAAGGTTTTTGTCAGAAAAAAA
>NZ_JAAHGK010001112.1:0-2571 GCF_010672505.1 Okeania sp. SIO2B9
TATTATCAATTATCCATTATCAATGATCAATTAATGAAGCCACATTCTCACCCGGAACCAAGAGAAATCAACTAAAACCATGCAAACTATCAAATCACAACAATCAGGGTCAAAATCAACAGTAACAGTCAAAACTCCCACAATATCATTAGTTCATGGCATTCCCGGAAGAGTCAGACTTCGCGTCATGCGCTTGAGTCTAGACAAAAACTATACTGACAATGTACAAACATTATTAGAATCAGATATCCACGTCAAACAAACTCGCATTAACCAAGCAGCAAGTTCGATCGCCATTAATTATCAGACCAAAGGCAAATCAGAAGCAGAAATACTAGACCATCTTATATCTCTAATAGAAAACGTCAATCGCTCTACCGTAACAGTTGTCAAAAAAAAAGTTAACTCCCAAACACCACCAGAAACAGAAGACGAAAATGAAGGAGAATGGTCAAGTTTAGTAATACCAGGTCTAGCAACCCTCTTAGCTTTCCTCGGCGGACCATTAAAATTACCAATTTCCCCACAACTGAGTTTTAGCGCCTTGGCCATTGCCGCCTTCCCAGTTGTCAAACGAGCGTTCCAGAGCTTATTAATCGAACATTGCCTGAATATAGACTGTCTCGACTTCCTCTCCCTAACCCTCGGTGCCATCCAAGGCAAAGTATTAACCCCCGCATTAGTATTAACTCTCCACGAATTGGGGGATGTGATACGCGAACAAACAGCCAGATCCACCGAACACCAAACTTCAGACCTATTAGACACCATCGGACGTTTTGCCTGGGTAGAAAGAGATGGAGAAGAACAACAAATACCAAGCGACCAAGTCAAACGAGGCGATACAGTCATAGTTTACCCAGGAGAACAAATACCAGTAGATGGAGAAGTCTTGCAAGGTGAAGCAGTCATTGACCAACAGCAACTCACCGGGGAGTCAATGCCAGTAGTAGGAAAATCAGGTATATTAGTCTATGCTTCGACTTTAGTACGTTCCGGTCAAATTTATATTCGAGCAGAAAGAGTCGGCAAACAAACTCGCGCTGCTGCTAGTATCGAACTATTACAAAAAGCTCCAGTACATGACACCAGAATGGCAAACTATGCCTCTCAAATGGCAGACAAATTAATTTTGCCGTCGTTGATATTAGCTGGCATTGTCTTAGCCACAACTCGCGACCCCAGTAGAGCTGCATCTATTCTCACCCTAGACTTTGTCACAGGAATTCGAGTATCAGTCCCCACCGCATTTTTGGGAGCGCTAAACCATACTACCAGACACGGTATTTTGGTTAGGAGTGGTCGTACTCTGGAAATGTTAGCGGAAATTGATACTATTGTTTTTGACAAAACTGGTACTTTGACTCAAGGTAATATTGCTGTGGTGGGAGTAGAAACAGTATCAGGACGAATGAGTGCTACAGAAGTTTTGGCTTTAGCAGCTTCTGCGGAACAACGTATTACTCATCCAGTGGCAGAGGCGATCGCCCGTTACGCTCAGGAACAAGGTGTGAATATTTATCCACGGGGTGAGTGGGACTATAAAGTAGGACTGGGTATTCAGGTAGATATTAATGGTCAGGATGTTTTGGTCGGCAGTGCTAAATTTTTGACTCAAGCAGGAGTAGATTTGGACTGCTTCTATGAAAATCATCCTTGTTTTCAGGAAAGTTGCGCCCATCCCGACCAAGAATGCCCAGTTTCTGAGTGGTTATCTTTGATTTATGTGGCCTGCAATGGCGAGTTTCAGGGGGCAATTCAATATAAAGACCCAGTGCGTCCGGAAAGTATGCCTCTGATTATGAGATTGCAACAAGAGTATGGTATGGAAGTACATTTACTGACTGGGGACAACGAAGTTAGGGCGAAGATGGTGGCCACAGAGTTGAAAATCCCAGAGTCTCAAGTTCATGCTGAGGCTTTTCCTGACCAAAAAGCTGCTATTGTTCGAGAATTGCGTCGCACCGGAAAAACTGTGGCTTTTGTGGGAGATGGGTTAAATGATTCTGTGGCTTTAGCTTATGCAGATGTGTCTGTTTCTTTTGAAAATGGTTCGGATGTAGCGAGGGAAACAGCAGATGTGGTGTTGATGAATAATAATTTATCTAGTTTGTTGGAGGCGATCGCTATTGCCAAGCAGACTAAGCATCTCATCGAACAAAATACTGTTATGGTAGTAGGGCCAAATTTGGTGGCTTTAGGGTTGGCCTCGACAGTGGGACTACATCCTCTCATTGCTACGGTTGTCCACAATGGCAGTGCGATCGCTGCTGGTTTAAATAGTTTGCGTCCCCTGGTGCAGCATCAGTTAGAAAGTGGTACATATTGACACTCTCACCGTTAAATCTGGTGATTATAACGGGAGATTCTTGTCTCGCAGATTCTTAACTAGGCAACAAATCAAATAAACTGAGTTGTACCCCCGTCAGACCATCTCCACAAGCTTTTTCTTTAACCGCGTGCCCCACGGCTATTAAACCTCTATTTCTGATTACTTTTGCAGCAGCTATATCACGATTTATTTCATAACCACAGTTGCTGCAATTATGTTTTCTATCAGAGAGTTTTTTC
>NZ_JAAHGK010001113.1:0-2564 GCF_010672505.1 Okeania sp. SIO2B9
GGCCGACTCGGCCTCCCGGACCGCACCCGACACCGCCTCGGCCAGCCCGGCGGCCGACTCGACGATGCGCATACCTCGGCCGCCGCCACCGGCCGACGCCTTGATCAGCAGCGGATAGCCGATCTCGAGGCTAAACCAACCGGAAAGTCATTAAGCATGAAATATATCTGTTGCTTGCTGTTCGGGATAAGTAGTGTATATGAATGAAAAATACAAAACAATAGACCGTATACGGACACTACGCCAGATGAAGCAAAAAAAACAAACCCAATGGCAACTACCTGAACGTAGGAAAAACCGCGAAGAAAGACTGCAGCAACTTAGATCCAATGGCAGTCAGATACAAACATACAAACATCCGGCCAAACCTTCCACTCTGCAAAAATATTCAGTTTCTCCAATAGAAAAAACTAAGCAAAAAAGCCCAAAATCTGCAAACAATACTTGGCCGATAAAATGGCTATTTTGGATAGCACTATTGGTAATAGTTCCAGCTGGGGCAGGTATAACAGCCATATCAGCCTTATTCAAATTACCTTCTCAGGCAGATTGTGAAGCAAGTTACTGGCCAACCGCATCAGCAAGCAAACGTCTTTATTGTGCTCAGATATTAGCTACTTCTCCCACAGTAGATAGTTTACTTCAAGCAATTAATTTGGTAGATGTTTTATCAAATGACCATCCAATGCGTCCAAATATTGATGTTTACATTGAACAATGGTCTGAAAAAATATTGTCCCTGGGAGATTTAGCTTTTCAAGATGGAAAATTAGAAGAAGCTATTAAAATTGCCCAAAAAGTACCTCAGAAAGTTTCAGCTTATCCAGTTGTCAAAGAACAGATTCAAAATTGGCAACAAACTTGGACTAAAGCTGAAACAACTTATAAGAAAGCTCAAGAACATCTGCGTCAGGAAGAATGGAATCAAGCTTCCATGGAAGCTTCTCGTCTACTGTCAGTACCAAATGTACATTGGGAAACGAAAAAATACCAGGAACTAATTAACGACATCAAAAGAACTCGCCAAGAAGGTGGCAAATTAAACCAAGCACGAGAGATTGGCCAACAAGGTGGACTAGATAATCTCACCAATGCTGTCAAAAAAGCTCAAGCAATTGGGAAAAATAGCTATCTCTATCAGACCGCTCAAAAGTTGATACTAAATTTGGGCGAACAAATAGCAGATATAGCCTTAGTAGAACTAAATGAAGGAAATTGGCAAGAAGCACTCAAGATAGTTAATAAAGTTCCAGAAAATGATGTCCTAGAGGAAAAAGTAAAAGATATAGAATTATTAGCTCGTGCCCATTCTCCAGCTAATCTGGGTACAATAGTGGGACTAGAAGATGCTATTGCTCAAGCTCAAAAACTCAAAACTGAACGACCTCTTTACAGCAAAGCTCAACAGTTAATTAGTATTTGGCAACAAGAAATTGCAGATGTCAAGATTATAGAAGAAGGAAAAAAACTAGCCCAACCAGGAGGAATTAGCGATTTGAAAGCAGCGATCGCTAAATTGCAGACTGTTCCTCCTTATAACCCCCGTGGACAAGAAGCAACTACTTTGATAGGAAATTGGAGTAGACAACTACAGCAACAAGAAGACCGGCCTTATTTGGAAAAAGCAGAAAAATTAGCAAGTTTTGGCGATATTAGTTCTATACAAGCTGCCATTGATGAAGCAAGTCAAATTGGTAGGGGCAGAACTCTATATGAGGAAGCTCAACAGAAAATCCAAAGGTGGACACAAAGAGTTCAACGTTCTCAAGATCAACCAATTCTTGATAATGCAGAACGCCTAGCATCCTCAGGTAATTTAGAACAGGCAATTATTACAGCACAACAGATTCAACAAGGAAGGGTTCTATATCCCCAAGCTAACTCCAAAATACAACAGTGGCAATCTCAAAAAGAGGCAAAAGAAAGTTTAGAGAATGCTCGTCAAGCAGCAGCAGTAGGTACGGTAGATGGTTATGCTCAAGCTATCAGTTTAGCACAGAAAGTACCCACTTACAGTTCTAGGCAATTGGAAGCTTCCCAGTTGATTAATCAATGGGGTCAACAAATTTTATCGATCGCTATGGACGAAGTTAATCAAAATGTACCACTAGCTATTGAGATTGCTAGAAAAATCCCGGTAAATAGTGTTGCTTATAACTCAGCTCAGAGTCAAATTAGAATTTGGCAAACCTGGCTGAATCCAACTCCAGAATATCAGACTCCAACTCCAGAAGCTGTAGAGTATCAAACTATACCTATACCTCCAGACCAATCTCAACAATTGAGAGAAGAAAATCAAAAGACCATAACAGATGAGAGAGGTAAACCCCTAATATCTGCACCAAAGTTTATGAATAATAATTAACACGGAGGAAGTTCGAGAGCTTGGTAACGCCCTCAATTTAGGCGCGGGGGCGGAAAAACGAACGGCGGTTTCAACCCCCCTTAATCAGGCAGGGCTAATTCATTGTCGCCAGAGAAAAATATTGAGGAGTACAATGATTGGTGTCAAGTATTGAGTGAAGCCAAATATTCTCTATTTAGGGCTTAGATAGAAATGAACT
>NZ_JAAHGK010001114.1:0-2560 GCF_010672505.1 Okeania sp. SIO2B9
TATTAAAGCTATTAATTATGACTCGGTAACTTCCCCTCCTGGGAGAGGTTAGGGGTGGGTTTAATTCTAAGAAATAACCTAGTTATTTGTAGCAAATATTTATCAAATTGGTATAATATCATGTCCTTTGGTATCGTTGGTGTAAAAACTTAGGTAATATCTACTTTTTCTTGATTTTAAATCTTCTTCCTTCTTCCTGACCGAATAATTATTAATTGTTAATTATTAGTTGTTAAATTGAGCTTTATCTTTATCCCTTATGGGTTTAATACCCCACCGTCTAGACGCTGCAAATACGCTTGGTGAGGTGAGAATCTCCATCGACCGCATTTTTCTGACTACTGAATTCTGACTTTTTCTTCAAAATTACTGATGTACCTGACTTAATATAAATAGAATAGCTAAGGCAACCACTTAGGATGAATACCAGTTAGAGGCAACTCTTCTGGTTTAAGTTGCCACTGGGAATCATCTTCTGGCATTTTTGAGTCTAAAGGTAACATCCATAAACGACTAATTTTTCTAGTGTTTTTTGTATTTTCTTGTTCTTGTTCTTCTTGATTTGATATTGTCACCATTTGGTCAAATAATAATGCTAAACCATCTGGTGATAAATCCATATTAACTTCCTGTTGGTTTGGCAAAATAACCAAAGGTCTTAACAAATTTCTCTTAAGATAAAATGCTGCGATATAAGGTTGTTCTTGATATTCTTCTTCCTTCTCTACTACTTGAGTTAATAAACAATAAAGAATTCTTTTATTCGGGTCAAATTCTGCACTGAGAATATTACCATAAGGACGAGTTCTTAATACCTCTCGCTCCTGACCTTGATTAGTCACAATATAAAGCGATCGCGTCCCATCTTGATTATATTTTACCATGGTTGCCATGGAGCCATCAGGAGAAAAATTCAATACTGTTCCAAATTTTGGTAAGAATATTAAATCCTCTGAATCTGTTTCTGGATTTATTGGTAAAATGGAGGTTCCTTCTCCTTGTAAAATTACTAAACTTTTGCTATCTGGGGTAATTAAAAAGTCTCCACCTTTTTGAATTATTCCATCTTTATTTGTTAAAGGTTGTGCTTCTTTTTCTAATTCTAATACCCACGGACCGGAATCAAAAACATCTTTTCTATTTACCCGTTGAATGACAATTTTTTGACCATCAGCAGATAAATCAAATTTCAAGTTTTGGTATTCTAAATTATCAAGAACTTTTTCAATTTTACCTGCAGCTTCTAATGATTTTAATTGGGAATCTCCAGGAGTAAAATTAATCCCAGTTGTCACAGTATATATTTGTTGTTCTATCAGAGTCGGAACTTCATTTTGCTTTTCAACTGCCGAAAATAAAATCTTTTCACCTTGGGGAAAAAATTTAAAGTCCATTACTTCTAAATTTTTCGGACTTAGTATTATAGGCCGTTGCTTTTTAGTTAAATTAATTAAGATTAATCTGCCTTTTTCCTCTCCTTGAAAACCTATATAAGCAAATGCGCGATCGCGACTTCTAAATAGACCTTGAAAAGGCTGCATTACCTCCCCTTGATCCAAGCCATAAAACTTTTCTTTTGCCCCTGATAATTTCACTTTATACTGATTACCATAGGGAGCAGGTTCTAAAATTGTATAAGCCATTCTACGACCCGCCCAACTCACTTTTCCTGGTAAAGGTGGTTCTATTGTTAAATTTTTTTCAACACTTGCATGGTTCATGGGTCGATTAAAATTTAGTATAAAAGCTGTATCTTCAGCTCCTATTTTTTTGTCTTGCCAGCTAAAGTCTTTAACTTTTGGAGTTGTACTTCCACCACTCACAAATAACAGACAAATTAACACCGTTAAGCCGAGAATCAAAGTAATAGCAACTCTGTCCAAAGGTTGTCGTAATTCCTCTAAAAGAATGTCTTGATTTTCGCGAAATAGATGATTAATTTTTTTTCTTAAATTTACCATTTATTTTTCCTTTATACCCCACAGTTAAAGAAGGAAGTCAGAAGTCATAAATCAGAAGTTATTTTTGTTACAGGGATTTTGAGCAACCCTAAAAAAATATTTCGCCTTAAAAGGTGGGGTTGCGCAACCCAATTATTTTGATAAAAGTTTCGGACGAGTTGAAAATTGTGCTTAATCATAATAGTGTTTACTACCGTTTGAAGACTTATTCTTAATATTTATAGAGGATTATTTGTGATATCTATGATTAAGCGGAGATAATATTATCTTTTTCTTTTGAGTTTAATATCCCACCGTCTACATAGTGTTTAAAATTTCTTGTGGTTTGAGTCTCCGTCCACTTCTTCCTTCTTCCTTCTTCAATAATCATAAGGATTTTTCGGCTTAGGAATTGGTTCAATCTTAGATGGCGAAATTGTTAGTTTACGTTGACTATTCAGCTCATCAGTAATCATTTTACCTTCAACTTTCAACCAACCATCTTGAGGATATTTACTCCGACTTCTGCCTTCTGGTAATTTAACTGGTAATCCCACTGGATAAGCATCAGCAGCACAACAAGTCAGAATAAATCTAGATATCCAAAAATATTGCTCAGA
>NZ_JAAHGK010001115.1:0-2558 GCF_010672505.1 Okeania sp. SIO2B9
TCGAAGGGTAGTGAAGTTAAAAATTGGTAACCAAATACTTTGGGGTACTACTAGACAGATATCAGAGGTGGGTGCTGAGATAGAGATTAATCAGAAAATTTCTGATGGTTTATTGGTAGAAGATTTGCCACTAAAGTTGAAAATTGTTCCAGAAGAAATTTATTTACAAGGTAATGTAACTAATATAGAAATGAGTGAAAATTTTCCTTGTATAAAAGTAAGGTTTGAGGAAGTAAATTTATCTGAAAAACGACAATTAATAGAATTATTATTCTGTCGGCCTGGACAATGGCAGCGATTAAAAGTACCCGGTGAATTAAAATCTTTATGGTTATTATTGCGAGTGTTTTTGAAGCCAAGATTTATATTTGAAAGAAAACCGAAACAGGAAGCAATGGAAGTTGGTCAGCTATAGCACTAGGGGCAAGTCATTTTAGTTATCAGTTATCAATATCTCCCCATTAAATCAAAAAAATGACTATAAAAATCAACAAAAATTTCCTATCCCAACCCATAGTTATTTTACTAATTATTACCATAACTTTAGGAATAGGATTCCGCTTTCTCTACCTTGATAAAAAAGTCTATTGGCATGACGAAGTATATACCTCTTTAAGAGCTGCTGGTTTTAGCGGAGATGATATTGACCGAGAATCATTTCAAAACCAAATTATTCCAGCTAAACAACTACAAAAATATCAACAAATTAAACCACAAAGCACTTTAATAGGAACTCTCAATTCTCTAACAATTGAAAATCCCCATCATCCACCTTTATATTATTTTATAGCTCGCTTATGGATGCAAAAATTTGGTGGTTCCCTCGCTGCATCTCGTAGTTTACCAGCATTAATTAGTTTATTATCTTTGCCATTAATATATGTTCTAGCTAGGCAACTTTTTAATTCCCATTTAACTGCTTTACTGGCAACTACATTTTTAGCTGTATCACCTGTTGAAATTTTATTTGCTCAAACTGCTAGGCAATATAGTTTAGTTACTGTTTTGAGTATTGCTAGTAGTATTTTATTATTGAAAGCTCTAGATTCTCGCAGTTGGAAAAAATGGGGATTATATATTGTTATTTCTGCTGTTGGTTTATATACTCATTTGTTTTTTTGTTTCACTCTAATCTCCCATGGCATATTTGTAATTAGCAATTGGTTTTTCTCAAATTATGTAGTCAGAATTTCTCCTGAAAATCAATCTAATTTATCAAAATTTCAACTTTTGATTCAAACATTACCTTTGGATTATTTCATGGCCTCAGTAGGAATAATAATTCTCTATCTTCCTTGGATAATTGTAGTAATTAATAATCTGCAACAAGCCTATTATGCAACAAATTGGGTAAGAGTATCAGTTAGCTTCGATTTTTTATTAAAAAAGTGGATTTTGAGTTTTTCATGTATGTTTATTGACTTAGATTTTGGTTTTTATAATATCGGCACATATTTACTGAGATTGCTATTTTTAATTATTATTGCTTGGGGAATTTATATGGTTTGTCGTTATTGTAATCTTTCCACAAAATTATTTATTCTGACTTCTATTTTTATACCATTTATAATATTAGTAATACCTGATTTAGTGCAAGGTGGAAAACGTTCTGCCATCACCCGTTATTTAATTCCCTGTTTTCCGGCAATATATTTATCAGTTGCTTATTTATTAGGGAAATATTTGAGTCAAAAATATTGGCGAGTAGTTTTAGGGATATTATTGACAGCGAGTATTACATCCTGCACTGTCAGCGCTATTTCTGATACTTGGTGGCATAATGCCCCTAGTTATTTTAATGGGGAGGTTGCTAAAAAAATTAACGCTAGCGACTCCCCAATATTATTGAGTGACTTGGGCGTTAATTATACTAACAGGGGAGATTTAATTTCACTCAGTTATATATTAGATGATGACGTTCGACTATTATTATTGAACAATTCTCCAAATTTTGAAATAGTTGAGAATGAGTCAGAGATATTTGTATTTCGACCCTCTGAAAGACTGAGGGAAGCGCTGAAAGCAAAACAGTGGGAATTTGAGTCTGTTGTAAATGAGGAATTGTGGAAAGTTAAGAATAGTTCATTAATGGATAATTGATAATTGATAATTGATAATTACCTCTTCCTTTTAGGAAGAGGATTGACTAAAAGGAAAAAAATTATTTTTTACCCCTTGAAAGGGGAGGCTTTAATTATTTAAAAATTTAAAAATTTAATCATTTAATTATTAATTATTTAGTAAATAAGTCTATAGATCGATACCATAAAAGTTTTGGTCTTATCTGTTTGCGCACAATTCCGCAGGAAAGCAAACCTTATTATGCTATAGTTCATATTCATTTTAGATAGCTATATCTATCATTTTACCCTTTTTAAGGAAGGAATAAGAAGTAATACCAATTTGATAAATGTTTGCTACAAATAGATGGGGGAATTTTTAGGAGTCAGGAGTCAGGAGTCAGGAGTCGTATGGGAATTGCTTCAATACCATTTTTTAGTTCGTAAATCATCTTTTTGGTCAAAGGAACATCTCCTGTAAAATATTTTTATCACCCA
>NZ_JAAHGK010001116.1:0-2555 GCF_010672505.1 Okeania sp. SIO2B9
TAAGAAGGAAGAAGTTATATTATGTCCGGTTAAATACTTATAAATCAAAGATGAAGGAGTAATGAGTCAGGAGGGAAGAATAAGGAAGAGAAGAAAAAAGTTTTTCCTGAGCGCTATTAAACGGACATGATATTAAGAGTAAATTTCAGACAATTACTTCACAGAATTCAAAAGTCAAAAAAAAGTTAATCAACCTCTTTCCCTCTTCCTTCAACTTAAACTCTACGAACTAATATCAAATCCCCTAGCATTGATATAATTCAGCATTTAGTAATAAGAGTTAATATAGTAGGAGTAAAATACCTTTTGCCCATACTAACTTTAGGAATTATACTACTCAGAAACTAATATATAGAACTTTGTAGAACGATTAGGTAAAATGCTCAAAGCAATAAGCAAAGATCAAAATGAAATCTTATTATTTACTCAATACTTTTACTCTTTTACTGTACCAATTAGGGATTGCTGATTAAATCTCAAAGCATTTATAGATAAAGGTTTTAGCCTTTTTAGAGCGAAACAAAGTGCAATTTTTTAAGCTTGAGCAAGCAAAAAGTTAGGATTTTGGGCTAACTATGGCAAAAAAAATAAAGGGATAAATATATCCGACTACCTCCTCTAAATTCCCCGTTCCTCCTTACTCCTGAGTCGTTCCTCCTAACACCTACCCCTGCCAAAAGACTTTTTCAGCAAACCCCAATTAGTCGTGCAAAGGGCAGCAATTGAAATATAGCAGTCGAAAGAAAGGTTAAGACATATCAAAAGCTTAAAACTCAGACAACGCCAGATTTTTTCAACTTCAGTCCTCTCCTAGATAACTAATCGCCTAGATAACTAAAGGCCTTCTTCCTTCTTCCTTCTTACTTCTTAACTTATGTTATAAACTTTAGAAAGTTGAATGAAGCAACTTACTTATTTTTCTTGACAATAACAAACATTAGCTAAACCGTTTAGCTTGTTATTATCTCCCCTAAAAACTTCTGAGAATTAGGTTTTTTATTGTTTTCACAGTTTGAATCTATTAGAAATTGCCACTTCTTTCTGAATAATCCAGTAGTGACTTTACTGATACAATACTCCGCAAACAGCAGCTGTACAGCCAGGAAAATATTGCTCATATACTATTGTGGATATAAACTATATTCTGCTAATTTCTAAAGTTTAAACTCAATAAGTGAACAACTCTTGTTTCCTAGAATTCTCATCTATAGAAGAGGTAACACACAGTCAAAAAAATTATCAACCCTTCCTTCTTCATTAGAAATTAACCACCATTTTCTTGCAAAAAATCCTTAATATCTATATGTTCTTGAGGAGGATCAGGATGACGAGTATCAGTAATTAGCCAATCAAGAGCAGCAGCTTGAACATCAATAGATGCTCCAGTCTTATCCACACAATAGCGACCAAATACTAACTTATCAATCAAACGAATTCCTGGGCCTAAGCGAGAATACTCAAAAATTACACTGCTATTAACAGTAGCTCCACTACAAATCCAGCAATTCGGACCAATCATGCTCGGCCCAACAATTTTTGCTCCATCTTCAATTCTGGTCATACCACCGATATATACAGGCCCTTGGATATCCACCTTATCCCAGTTAACCGCTACATTTAAGCCTGTATAAATTCCTGGAAATACCTCCTTACCAGGAATAGAAACATTTTTGACTTGCCCCATAAGTACATCATTAATTGCTCGCCAGTAGTCTGGAACTTTTCCAATATCCACCCATTCAAAATCCATTGCCACACCATAAAACGGCGCTCCTATCTCCACCAACTTGGGAAATAACTGACTACCAATATCAAATTCAACACCAGACGGAATATAATCAAGCACTTCTGGCTCAAAAATATAAATACCAGTATTAATATCGGTACTAAGAGCTTCTTCAACTTTTGGCTTCTCCTGAAAAGATTGAATTCGCCCTGTTTCATCTGTCACTACAACACCATAACTAGAAACCTGTTCGCGAGGAATAGATTTCATAATAACGGTAGCCATCGATCCTTTTTCTTTGTGCCATTTGAGTGCTGCGGTCAAATCCAAATCTATCAAAGCATCACCACAAAGGACTATAAAAGTATCATCAAAGTAAGGATAAAAGTCTTGAATTCGCCTCATACCACCAGCAGAACCCAGTGCCTCCCCAATCAAGTTTCCATCCTCAATTCGTCCTTCAAAAGAATAAGCAATATCTACCCCAAACTTTTGACCATCACGAAAATAATCCTCTATTTCCTTTGCTAAATGGCTAACATTGACCATAATTTGGTTAACACCATGTTGACGAAGCAACTCTACCAAAAATTCCATTACTGGTTTTTGCAGAATAGGAATCATTGGTTTAGGAATGCGATAAGTAATTGGACGAACACGAGTTCCTTTACCGGCTGCCAGAATCATGGCCTTCATTTAAGTTTCCTCCACCTTTGAAATATCAAAAATACTTATATCTGTGTTTTCAATTAACACAATTCACTCCGTTAAAATCTCAGATTAACAGAGAAAAAAGCAAAATGAGAATTTTTCACTTTCCCTATTTAAA
>NZ_JAAHGK010001117.1:0-2543 GCF_010672505.1 Okeania sp. SIO2B9
TCTTTGACCAAGGAATAAAGAGTTTGCCGTTTAAC
This sequence comes from Okeania sp. SIO2B9, assembly GCF_010672505.1. Classification (NCBI taxonomy): domain Bacteria; kingdom Bacillati; phylum Cyanobacteriota; class Cyanophyceae; order Oscillatoriales; family Microcoleaceae; genus Okeania; species Okeania sp. SIO2B9. Next base: position 36 of record NZ_JAAHGK010001117.1, read on the forward strand.
CCTGTAGTGCTTGATCCACTTGCGTTTGACTATACTTTCAGACTTGTGAGTAAGTTTGAGTAAGTTTAGTTGAGCGGTAATAGTAATAGTAGATTTATTGTGTCCTTTATTACTATAGTCATTCTGAATAAGACTGGAACACTTTTTTAGCTGAAACTCTTTCAAGGCAAGAAACCCTTGTCTCAATCTTAACTGGAATGACTATATGTCTTACAGTCTAATATCAAGTCTCATTAATTAGGGCTTGCTGATTAAATCTAAAAGTATTTGCAGATCAAGGTTTAGGCCTTTTTGTGGCCTTTAAAAAGTACCTGGTTTTCAGCTCTTCACGCTCAAAAAGTGAGCATTTTAGGCGCATAGTTGGGCAGAACAATCTTGGGACAAAACGCCCGCTCCTACCTCCTCTAAATTTCCTTTTCTCCTGTCTCCTGTCTCCAGTATAGCTGTCTCCTTCCCTCACCCATAAGACTTTTTCAGCAAACCCTAATTAGTCATCATAAAAAAGTCTTCTCTGATAAATTTCTCCCTGTTCCCTGTTCCCTATTCCCTATTCCCTATTCCCTAGAGAAGAGACATGATATAAGACTAAAATCTACACACTTTAATACTTTTAAGAGTGGGGTCACTACACCCTGTTATTATCCCACTCAATGCCCGGACTTGTTCAAGTATTTTCAAATGCTGTTGCGCAATAATTTCACCAGGCATTAATACTGGAATACCTGGTGGATAGGGACAAATAAGTTCAGCACTGATACAACCTAAAGATTTTTCTATGGGTAAATAATCTTTCTGGGCAAAGAAGGCATCTCTGGGAGATAAAGGAATTGAGGAATCAATTAAATAATCGTCAATTTCTGTCTTAAAGTCGGTGAACTTGTTAAATTTATTTCTACAATCTTGCTCTGCTAAATTTACTAGAGCATCTATTAACTGCTCAATATCTGCCTTTGTATTTCCCAGAGAAATAATGAATGTCAGACTTTTGAAACTTGGTAACTCACAGGTAACACCTAATTTCTGATGCAAAATTTCATCAGCTTCATACCCGCTCAAACCAATATCAGAGACTTTTATTGTTAATCTGGTTTGGTCAAGAGCAAAAAATCCAGAATTGATATAACTTTCATCAAATTTTCTGCCTTTTATCAAGAAAGGTAATCTTTTCCTCTCATTAGTTAATAAGTCTGAATTTCCTGGCGAGCTAGTCAAGCTTCTTATTTCTTTGTCAAATATAGAAAAATTTGGCAGTTGACTAATTCTATTTCTAGCATCCCTAGCTAATTCTAAAGTCTGACTCATTAGTTCTTGACCAAGCAAAGCCATTTGTTGGCGGGCAGCATCGAGAGATGCCAAAAGTAAATAATTTGGACTACTAGACTGTAGCATTTGTAAGGCTTGGTTGAGTCGGTAGGAGTCTATGCGTTTACTGCCCAGATGCAACATTGATGCTTGAGTCATTGCCCCCAATACTTTATGAATGGATTGTACTGTTAAATCTGCTCCACCTACTAATGCTGGAGTTGGTAATTCTGGATGAAAAGCAAAATGTGGACCGTGAGCTTCATCTACTAATAAGGGAATATTATATTTGTGGACTTCTTGGGCGATCGCTGCAATATCTCCACAGACACCATGATAGGTAGGATAAATTACCATCACTGCTTTGGTGTCTGGATGTTTTGCTAAGGTTTGGGCAATAGATTTAGGAGTGACACTGAGAGTAATATCCCAATCTGAATCATATTCAGGATTGATAAAAATGGGAATTGCTCCAGATATAATTAGCCCAGAGACTACTGACTGATGAATATTCCGAGGCAAAATAATTTTGTCTCCATTTCCACAAGTGGCTAGTATTCCAGCGATAATTCCTGTAGTTGAACCGTTGACTAGAAATCTGGTTTGTAATGCTCCAAAAGTTTCTGCTGCTAATTCTTGAGCTTCTTTAATTACACTTTCTGGAGCAAATAAGTTATCCAATTCTGGTAATTCTGGTAAGTCTGCTAGAAATACTTTTTTACCTAATAAGTCATTAAGTGGTTGTGGAATGCCTTTTCCTAGTTTGTGTCCTGGTGCGTAGAAAGGAGCATGAGATTTTTGGGTAAGATTTTTGAGAGTTTGAATTATTGGTGCTTTGGTTTGGTCAAGCATTGTAATGTCGTTTCACTAAAGTCAGAAGTCAAAAGTCAGAAGTCAGAAGTGATATTTTAGGTACTTAGGGTTTGCTGAAAAAGTATGCATGGCAGGGGTATGAGTCAGGAGTAATGGAGAATTTAGAGGAGGTAGTCGGATATATTTGTCTCTTTATTTTTTTGCCGTAGTGAGCCTTTAATCCTAGCTTTTTGGTCGCTCAAGCTTAAAAAGTTGCACTCTTTTTCGTTCTAAAAAGGCACTTACTTTTATCTGTAAAGGCTTTTAGATTTAGATCGGTAAGTCCTACTTAAAACCTTTACTCTACAGTAATTTCAGCTTATTATTTTAATTCATCAATTACCAACTATTTGA
>NZ_JAAHGK010001118.1:0-2540 GCF_010672505.1 Okeania sp. SIO2B9
ATGACCGAGGTGTAGTGCGGCTCCGGTCCTCGCTGCCACCTTCCTCCCTGCGATCGTCCCCCTTGTCATCGGATTCGGCGCGAGGGCACGGCCTGCGGCACACTGGGCGCCCGGCCGGCCGTCACAAAACTTTTTATAGTTTGCTATTAATAATTTGTCTCGGTGGAATAATCTGGGTTTCGATCTAAAATTAACCCAAAATAGTTACAAAAAATCATAGTAATTTTGATTTAGGTAGTCAAGTAATTACAGTTATTTTTACCTGACTCATTCTCAGATTATATGCTTAACTATTTTTCTAAAATATCTGCTACATTACACTATTCTATACAATAATCTCATACGGAATTGTACTTAAATAGTTTATATTTAGAAACTATTTGTAAACAAAAGATTAAGTAGGGTATGTGACGGCACGCTTACCACTGATGGAATAATGCTCGGTTTTACACCTCACGCACCGGGTGCTGTGGGATGGTGCGTTAGTTTCACGTAACGCACCCTACGTGATTTAATATTCATTTAACAAAGACTCTCTTCAGACGATTATCTTAGCTGACATGACTAAAAATACTCGTACTTTTAAGGAAGAAATATTGATGAGCATAACTTAGTTTAGTATAAGAGAATCAGTTGAGACTTATTAAGATTAAATTGATAGATAGTCTTCAAAAATACAGTTAAATTAATGTACTTGATGAATACTCAACTTGCCCAAAACAATAAATAAAAATGACAAGGGGAAAAAGAACACAAACTTCGCAACTAGAAGTCAGACTACTCCGAGAAGGTATCCTTGAATCAATTCACCAAGTTCAGGCCACTGTGTGCGACCATAGAGGTCGGGTTTTGTCCGTGGCCGGAGGTGCAGATACTGCCACATTTGTCCGTTCAGCTCTCAAACCATTTCAAGCTTTAGCAGTTACTACTACAGGCACCCTAGAACGTTATGACTTAACTGACTTAGACTTGGCCATTATCTGTAGTTCCCATCAAGGTACAATAGAGCAAGCAAGACAGGTATTTAACGTTTTATGGCGTTGTGATATTGACCCATCAAAACTCCAATGTCCAACTCCTGCCAATAAAAATAGTCCTTTGCAATATAACTGTTCTGGTAAGCATGCAGGTATGCTGGCTGTTTGTCAGCAAAGAAATTGGCCGATGGAGTCTTACCTGCAAATGAAGCATCCAGTTCAACAGTTGATTATTAGCAAAGTAGCTGAGTTACTGGCAATGCCCGCAGCAGAATTTATTGGCGCTCGTGATGACTGTGGTGCTCCAACTTATCTCCTGCAACTGAGTCAAATGGCAACTTTATACGCTAAACTGGCTTCAGGTGATAGTTTGGATCTAGAACGAATTGTCAGGGCGATGACCTATCATCCAGAAATGGTAGGGGGAGAAGGAAGTTTTGATACAGAGTTGATGCGCTTGACGGCAGGAGAAATTGTTAGTAAGTCTGGGGCCGAAGGAGTGCAATGTATTGGTCGGGTAGGTGAAGGGATGGGTTTGGCCATTAAAGTTAATGATGGTGCTAAACGAGCGAAATATGCAGTGGCTATTCATTTGTTAACTCAGATGGGTTGGATCAGTCCAACTATTGCTGAGACTCTAGGGGAAAACTATATGTCTCTCAGTAATGTCAAGCGTTTGGAAGTAATTGGAGAAATGTGTATGGTATAGTTCAACAATTAATAATTAATAATTAATAATTAATAATTAATTATTACCTCTCCTTGAAAACGGATTGGATTGACTAATAATGAAAATTTTTTCTTGTTTCTCCTTTATGAGGAGAGGCTTTAAACCTTAATTATTTGGTGATTGGACAGCCCTGAAAAAAATTTTGAAAATATTTTGAGTAAGGGGTTGCAATTTTGATGAGGTTATGGTTATATTAATAAAAGACGACGCGGGATAGAGCAGTCTGGTAGCTCGTCGGGCTCAAGTTATAAGGTAAGACAAACAAAACAAGCACATATAGACGCCGCTAGTCACTAAGCTTGAAGTTATACCTTGTAAGGGGCGGCATACGAAGAAATTTGTATGTGATTACTTGTCAAATTCGGGGAAACCGTTAGCGGGGTAATCCCGAGCCAAGCTCCGAATTAAAGGAGAAGGTGTAGAGACTGGTTGGCAAGTACCCTAGCAGTTCTAGTTTGATAGAAGCTGAGGGTAAAGGGACAGTCCAGACTACAAACTAATTCTGATAGTTTCAGAATTAAGGCAGTGAAAGCTGTGGTGGTAAGCATAACCCGAAGGTCGGTGGTTCAAATCCGCCTCCCGCCATAAAAATAAATAATCTAAAAGAAAGTCTGGTAAATCTTAAAATTTATCAGGCTTTTTTGATTTTCGGTCTCAATACTTTTCCTCAGGAGTCAGGAGTCAGGAGTCAGGAGTCAGGAGTCAGGAGTCAGGAGGGAAGAAAGAAGGAAAAGGAATAGGAAGAGGAGGAAAAGGAGAAAGTTTTTTGGTCGTGTCAGGGGAACGGAGTTCTATGGCGCTCTTATCCAGACATGATATAAAAGGCAAAAAGC
>NZ_JAAHGK010001119.1:0-2539 GCF_010672505.1 Okeania sp. SIO2B9
TGAGAAATGGACGAAGATGTCTATTTCTCCTGGTCTTGGAAAGCTTTACCAACCCGCTCCTGACATTCAATATAGCTTTGATAATCAGCTAGTAGCATATATTGGTCATTGTACAGTAAAGAATCAATCAAAGGCTTAAATAAATTAGGATTACCTTTGCTAAAGTGACCGCTAGCAATTCGGTCAATTACTGCTTTGAGTTCAGCATTAGTATTATAGTATTCCAGAGGTTTATAACCCTGAGCTTTCAGATCGAAAACTTCTTGAGCAGTCATACCAAATAAGAAAAAGTTTTCTGCTCCAACTTCTTCGCGAATTTCGATATTAGCTCCATCAAGAGTACCAATAGTCATAGCTCCATTCATGGCAAACTTCATATTACCAGTTCCGGATGCTTCTTTTCCAGCAGTAGAAATTTGCTCAGATAAGTCAGCAGCAGGATAAATAATCTGACCAAGAGAAGCATTAAAGTTTGCCAAGAAGACAACTTTCAGGCGACCGTGCACATCAGGATCGTCATTAACTACATCAGCAACGGCATTAGTCAATTTAATAATCAACTTAGCCATATAGTAACCAGGAGCAGCTTTGCCACCAAAAATAAACGTGCGGGGTGGAATATCAATGTTTGGATTTTGCTTAATGCGGTTATACAGAGTAATGATGTTGAATACATCCAAATGTTGACGTTTGTACTCATGAATACGTTTGACTTGAATATCAAATAGAGAATTAATATCCACCTCAATCCGATTATGCTTGAGAATGCGCTCTGCCAACTTAGCCTTATTCTCTTGCTTTATTGCTCGCCAACGATTCCGAAATTCTGCATCATCAACATATTTTTCTAGTTGCCGTAGTTGGTCGAAATCTCGCAACCAACTATCTCCTCCCAGCTTCTCTGAGAATAGGGCAGAAAGTTTGGGGTTACTCAGTAAAACCCAACGACGGGGAGTCACTCCATTAGTCTTATTGAAGAATTTGTCTGGGAAAAGTTGGTAAAAATCTTTAAGCACACCTTTTTTCAACAATTCTGTGTGCAGTGCTGCTACTCCATTGACAGCATGACTACCAACAGTAGCCAAATTAGCCATCCGCACAGATTTTTCACCCCCCTCCTCAATCAGAGAAACACGGGCAAGCAATTCCGGGTCTTTAGGAAACCAAGTGTGCACTTGAGTTAAAAAGCGCCGATTAATTTCATAGATAATTTCTAGGTGGCGAGGGAGAAGGCGACCAAACAAACTAATTGCCCAACGCTCTAATGCTTCAGGCAGCAAAGTATGGTTAGTGTAGGCAAAAGTATGTTGAGTAATATGCCAAGCACGCTCCCAGTCCATATCATACTCATCAATTAATAAGCGCATCATCTCGGCGATCGCCACAGCAGGGTGAGTATCATTCAGTTGAATTGCTGCTTTATCGTATAAATTATCTAGATTTTTGTTGTGGGATAAATGCCTACGGATGATGTCCTGTAAAGCACAAGAAACGAAGAAATATTGTTGCTTCAGACGGAGTTCCTTACCTTGAGGGGTATTATCATTAGGATAGAGAACTTTGGATATCGTCTCCGAACTCATTTTATCTGCTACTGCACCGTCATAGTTTCCAGCATTAAACTCTTCAAATTTAAAGTCTACACTAGCTTCTGCTCGCCACAAACGTAAAGGGTTAACAGTATTAACTTTATAGCCAGGAACAGGGGTATCATAGGGGATACCAATTACAGTTTCATCCGGAACCCAAGTTACTCGATAGTGCCCTTTATCATCATGGTATCCTTCTGTATGACCTCCAAACTTGATTTCTACCTTTTCAGCAGGACGAGCTATTTCCCAAGGGTTCCCGAAACGTAACCATTTATCAGGAATTTCTGCTTGCCAACCATCCTGTACAGTTTGGGTGAAAATGCCAAACTCATAGCGAATACCGTGCCCCACCGCCGGAATTTCCAGAGTAGCTAGAGAGTCCAGAAAACAAGCTGCTAATCTACCCAAACCACCATTTCCTAAACCAGGGTCATCTTCTTGTTCCAGTAGTTCATCTAAATTTAACCCAGATTCGGTGATAGCTTGACGAATTTTTTCATAAATTCCCAGGTTAATTAAACTATTACCCAGGTGACGACCCATGAGAAATTCGGCAGAGAGATAATATACAACTTTAACATCTTTCTCGTTATAAGTACGAATTGTAGAAAGAAAGCGTTGAAGTAAGCGATCGCGTATAGTATAAGCCAGAGCACGATAAAAATCATCTTGTTTTGCCATGGACTCATAGGTCCCCTGCAAATAAAACAGGTTATCTGCTAGGGCACGTCTGAGAGTAGTAACACTCATGCCGGTTCGATCGTCTTCTACCTGAATTTGATTTTCAGTAGTGGGGTTGATATATTGATTCATTACTCCTCCATAAATTTAACCGTTATCAATTTTTCTGTAGTAGAAAGACAAAGGTGGTAATTAGCTTTGCCACACAGGAGTTATTCTATAGGAAACTTCTTAATCCAGTTAGACTAGCTAATGGAATTTTAGAT
>NZ_JAAHGK010000112.1:0-9681 GCF_010672505.1 Okeania sp. SIO2B9
TATTGAGCAAAAACTCCTATTGCCACATCCGCAACAAAAACAACTATTGAGCAAAAACTCCTATTGCCACATCCGCAACAAAAACAACTATTGAGCAAAAACTCCTATTGCCACATCCGCAACAAAAACAACTATTGAGCAAAAACTCCTATTGCCACATCCGCAACAAAAGCAAATGCTGTGGAAGTAAGCAAAAATTCTTATCAAAATAATATGGGTCGCGCAACCCTGCCTTTTAAGGTGCAATATTTTTGGAGAGTTGCTCACGCATCCCCTACTTCCCCTCCCCTCCTGGGAGGGGTTAGGGGTGGATTGGGAGGGGCGGGGGTGGGTTAACTTTTGACTTCTGACTTCTGACTTCGTTAATGCGGGCAAATATCTGGAATGGGCATCTTGCCCATTCCACAAATCTCAAGTCCTGTCTATAATGTCTAGAATAATTAAAAGCCCAAAATCTACCCAGTCCACAAACTGGCCTTCATGGTTCATATCAAACGCCTGGAACTAACTAACTTTAAATCTTTCGGTGGCACTACTACGATTCCGTTGCTGCCCGGATTTACTGTGGTTTCTGGGCCTAATGGTTCGGGCAAGTCCAACATTCTCGACGCACTTCTTTTTTGCCTGGGGTTGTCCACTTCCAAAGGTATGAGAGCCGAACGCCTGCCAGACCTAGTTAATAACAAATTAGCAGGACGTAAAACTGTTGAAACTATAGTCAAGGTCACTTTTGATTTAGAAGATATAAAAACGAGTCTAAATGGCTACGAAGACCCCGAACCTTCAGAGTCAGAAACCCAAACAACTACAGAAAATCCACCAGAAGTCATAAAAAATGGAGCAAATACTCCAGAATCTGACGATCCATTTGAGATAGCTTCATCTTTTCATTCTTTAAGTGAGTGGAGTATTTCCCGTCGCCTCCGAGTCACAAAACAAGGGACTTACACCTCCACTTATTATATGAATGGTCAACCATGCACCCTGACCGAACTCCACGAACAACTAAATCAACTCCGGGTCTACGCCGAAGGATATAACGTTGTGCTTCAGGGTGACGTAACCAGCATTATTTCCATGAAGTCTCGCGAACGTCGGGAAATTATTGATGAAATGGCAGGAGTGGCTCAATTTGATAGAAAAATTACCCTGGCCAAAGATAAATTAGACTTGGTGAAAGAACAAGAAGAAAAGAGTGGCATTGTAGAAAAAGAACTGAAAAAACAATGTGACCGTCTTTCCCAGGACTGTGTAAAAGCTCAAAAATATCAAGAATTGCGGGGTCAACTCGAACAAAAGAGTCTCTGGCAAACAATTCTCAAATGGCAAAATCTACAAAAACAAGAGTGGAAACTTAGAGAAAATATAGAATCAGGCGATCGCTCTGCCACGGAAATTAACCAAAATATTCAAACCAAACAAACCGAAATTCAACAGGCCCAAACCGAACTAGACCAACTCAATGTCCAAGTTAAAGCTTTGGGAGAAGAAGAACTGTTGGCCTTACAATCAACCCTGGCCACCCAAGAAGCTGACCGCCGTCAACTAAAACAAAAGCATAAAGAATTAGAAAGCACCATTGAGCAAACCATCAAGAACCTCAGCCAACTTGAACAAGAAATACAGAAACATCAACAAAATCTGGAAATATTAGCCACAAACAAAATTGTTCAAGCTCAAGAAGTCGAATCTCTAGAGACCACTCGCAACCAAGCACGGGAAACTCTCAACCAACAACGAGAGTCAGCTAGTGCTATTGCCTCTACTGCCGAAGCTTGGATACAAGAACAAGCCCAACTTCATCATCAAATTGAAACTCTACAGCAAACTCTCAACCCCCAACTGACCGAACAAGCAAGAGTTAGGGAACAAATACATCAGCTAGAAAAGCAAATCCAGGAACAGCAAGAGTCCATGGCCGCCCTGGGGGTAGAAATAGAAAATCAAAATGCTTACCATGAAAAAATAGAAAAGTCAAGAGAAACCGCCAATTATCAAGTAGAATCCTTGACCAAACAATTAGCAGCAGTAGAACAAGACCTACAAATTCAACAAGATACTCAAACTCGCCTTCTCCAAGAACAAAGGGAAAGACAGCGGAAACTAGATAAATTAGAAGCCCAACAACAGGCAGTTCAAGAAGCTTCGGGAACTTATGCCACAAAAATGCTGCAACAGTCTGGTATTTCTGGCATTTGTGGTTTAGTGGCACAACTAGGGAGAGTAGAACCAAAATATCAGTTGGCTTTAGAAATTGCTGCCGGAGGCCGTCTGGGAAATATGGTGGTAGAAAATGATGCAGTGGGAGCTGCCGGGATTGAATTTTTGAAGCGACAAAGAGCTGGGAGAATGACGTTTTTACCTTTGAATAAAATTCGGTCTCCTCGTCTCAACCGAGATGATAGTTTGCGTTGGGGAGCAGCGGGGTTTATTGATTATGCGGTGAATTTGATTGACTGTGACTCTCGTTATCAGAATATTTTTGCCTATGTTTTTGGCTCTACGGTGGTATTTGATACTTTGACAAATGCTCGGAAATATTTGGGTAAACATCGAATTGTTACTCTGGATGGGGAAATATTGGAGACCAGTGGGGCGATGACTGGAGGAAGTGTGTCCCGTCGTTCTGGTAGCTTGCATTTTGGCACGGTTGATGGTAATGAGTCAGCAGAAATAGGGGAAATGGAAGTTCATCGTCAGCGCCTCCAGGAAATAGATATTGTTTTGGAGCGCTGTCAGGTAGAGATTTCTCGGAGAAAGGAGGATGTGAAGGAGCGGGCGCAAGCTTTGATGGAAGGGAAGCAGTATTTTAGAGAAACTCAGCTCAAAGTGGAGCAAATTGAGTCAGAGCTGCAAAAATTGACCAGACAACAAGAGCAAGGACAAGGACAATTAGAGAAAAATCATCGAGAATTGGTCAATGCTCAAACCAGATTAACATTCCTAGACCAAGAAATTCCGACCAGAGAAGTCCAATTAACAAAGTTAAAGCAAACTTTGGCCGAGTTGGAAAAGTCTCATACTCACAGTGAGTGGCAACAAATGCAGGAGATGATTCGGTCTCAAGAGCTAGTATTACAAGATCGGGAGGGTGCTTGGCGAGCTGCCCAACAACAACTTCAAGAGTTGGAAAATCAACAAAGGCTTTTACAAGAAAAGGTAGAAGCTATTTCTCGTCGGCAGTCAGAATATCAAGAGCAAGAATTAGCAGCTAGGGAAAATATTAAAGATATAAATAGTCAAGTATTGGTTGTGGACGAGCAAATTGCTGAAATTAAAGCAGGTATGGCCAAAGCAGAAGAAAAGTTAGGCACAGAAAAACAAAAAAGAGACCAAGCAGAGGCAAGTCTGCGAGAACTTTATTTAGCTAAACAGCAATTAGAATGGCAACTACAAAAATTGCAAGAATCTCAGGAGGGACGTCGGGAACAGTTAGTGACTTTGCGGACTCAGTTAGAAGAACAAAAGGCAGAGTTACCGGAGCAAGTGCCAGAAGTGCCGGAAAATATTAAAATAGGAGAATTAGATAAGGAGGTGCGATCGCTACAGAAACAACTTCAGGCCTTAGAACCTGTAAATATGTTGGCCTTGGAAGAATATGACCAAACCCAAAAACGTTTGGAAGAGCTAACTCAAAAATTAGCCACTCTGGAAGGAGAGCGGACGGAGTTGTTGTTAAGAATAGAAAACTTTACTACTTTGAGACAACGTTCATTTTTTGAGGCTTTCAATGCTGTGAATCAAAATTTTCAGACCATTTTTGCCCAACTTTCTGAAGGAGATGGTTATCTACAGTTAGATGATACAGAAGACCCATTCAACAGTGGGTTAAATTTAGTAGCCCACCCCAAAGGAAAACCAGTCCAGAGATTGGCCTCTATGTCTGGGGGAGAAAAATCTTTGACAGCTTTAAGCTTTATATTTGCCTTACAGCGTTACCGCCCATCTCCTTTTTACGCCTTTGATGAAGTGGATATGTTTCTGGATGGGGCAAATGTGGAGCGATTAGCTAAAATGATAAAACAACAGGCACAACAAGCTCAATTTATTGTTGTCAGTCTACGGAGGCCAATGATGGAATCATCCCAGCATACTATCGGTGTGACTCAAGCTAGGGGCGCTCATACCCAAGTTTTAGGGATTAAAATGACTAGAGATTAAATCTATTTGGAGAAGGAGACAGAAGTCAGAATAAAGGAGTCAGGAGTGAGAATAAGCTTCTGTGGATTCAAGACCGATAAATTACAATATAGAGATATAGAGATTAGTAATTTATTTTAACTTTTGACTTATTATAATACTGCCTCAGTCTGACTAAATTCTTTATTGATAAATTACAATGTAAAAATTATTAATTTCTCTTAACTTTTAAATTTTGACTTTTGACTTTTGACTTGTTATTTGACTTTTGACTTTTAAATTTTGACTTATTATAAGAATCGGGATTAAACAATAATGACATTTGAACAAATTTGGCAACGCTCCGATCTGTTAGGAACTCAAATAATCACTCGCGATAAAGGTAAGCGCCTAGGAGTAGTAAGCCAGTTATGGGTAGACGTCGATCGGCGGGAGGTAGTAGCTATTGGACTACGAGACAATATATTAGCCGTAGCTGGAATACCTAAGTTTATGTTTCTCAATAATATCTGCGAAATAGGTGATGTCATCTTAGTAGATAACGAAGAAGTAGTAGAAGAAGATATTGATGCTGAAGCCTATAGTAGCCTAATAAATAGTGAAGTCCTGACAGAAAATGGTGAACTTTTAGGTAGAGTTAGAGGTTTCAAGTTTGATACTACAGATGGCAAAGTTTTGTCATTGATTATTGCTTCTATTGGTATACCCCAAATTCCAGATCAAGTTATTAGTACTTATGAACTCTCAATTGATGAAATTGTTAGCAGTGGGCCAAATCGCCTGATTGTGTTTGAAGGATCTGAAGAAAAACTCAAACAGTTAACAGTAGGAGTATTAGAACGTTTAGGTTTAGGAGAAGCACCTTGGCAAAAAGAGGAAGATGGATTATATTATCCTCCCACTGTGAAACCTGATAATCAATTAGGTACAGGACAACCAGCTACTCGGGAACCTATTCGCACAGTAGCACCCTCAACTCAAGAAGCATGGGATGAAGATTGGGCAGAGCCAGAACCTAGAAGACCTAGAGTAGTTGAACCTGAACCTATTTATGATGACTACTATGAACAAGAAGTTGCTCCCCCTCCACGGCAGCTAGAGCGAGAAGCAGTTTATGAAGACTATTATGAAACAGAAGCAGTTGTTGCACCACCAGTCGCCCGTCAGGTAAGACAAAATCCTACTTATGATGAGTATGAAGAAGATAATTGGGGAGAGTCAGGCGGATATGAGTATGAAGATGAGAAATATGAAGAGAAAAAATATAAACCTGCTACAGAATATGAATATGACGAAGACATAGAAAAAGATGCCTGGGCTGATGATGAGGTTCCAAAACCCTATCAAGCACCTCGTGTAAATATTCCTCAGAAAACTAAGATGCCAGAATATGAAGAAGAACCTGGTGGTTATTGACATACTCCCGACGTTGTGCTTATGCGACAACGCGGGATTATTCAGCCTGGAAATGCCGGGTTGCTGTTTCGTTTGAGGTGATGTCCTCCCCCTGTGTTGATAATAATCCTATCCTGTTGATATAGCAGAAGTAATAACTCTATTAGCTGAAGATACTGAAAGGTCTAGGTATTCTATATGCTCACAATTAGTACAAGATGGTGTATGGGTTGAAATTGAAAGGCGTGAAAAGTATTATGATTATAAAGAGAGGGTTGATAAGTTCAAAATAAAAAGCAAAAAATAACTCTTGAGAACTAGAACTTTCCAAGAAACATTTTTACTGTCTAGTGTGGTGGTAGACAGTTCACTAGACAGTAATTTTCTGGACTATTGACCAAGTAAATGCGACAATGATAGTAATCAAGTTGATAAAGAATGCCAAAATCAATTATATCATGTCCGGTTGAATAATTAGACTTTGGTGGAAGGAAGGCAGAAGGCAGCTATGCTGGAGGCAGAAGGTTTTCTCCTATTATCACCTTAATTTTATACACGCTCCAATGCTACCGGACATGATATTATATCAAATCCGTTTAATTGGACATAAAAAAAATCTTCAATCGCCATAACTACGTTTATCTTTGTAATTCTTTCTCCTCCTGACTCGGTCCTCCTGACTTCCCCTCCACGGTCGGGGGAGGGGCGAGGGGTGGGTTGACTCCTCCTAACTTAACCATTCTATGGCTGTTTAACCGGATTCGATATTATGAGTCACTGCTTCGTTCAATTACTGAATGCTTTGCCATACGATAATCAAAACCGTTTAATTAGATCGTAATGAACTGGAAATTATTTTGGCGTAAAGTTTTGGGTTTGCCACAGACCTATTTTCTAATTGTAGGGACAGGATTAGGATATGTGAGCTTGATTATCTGGTTGGGAAATCGCCCCCTTACCTTAATTGTCGGGGGAGCAATTGCCCTTGTCATGGTGGCAGTTTGGTTTGGGAAACTCAGACAATTCTATGGGTGCAGTAGCCCTAATCTACTCGATGCAGCAATATTTCTCAATGAATTGGCAAGTATTGAAGGGAAACTTGAAGGACGTAAAGATGCCGATTGGGAACAAACCCTCATTTTGGTCAAACAAATCCAAATTTTTGCCCAACGCATAGCTAACCGAGAATCAAGTTTAATGCCGGAATTATTGGAGACTCTCTACACGGTTTTATCTCTTTGTGAGCAAGTAGCATTTGCCTTACTAACCTTGGACAAAATGCAAACTGAAACCTACAGAAGTCTGACCCGACAGCATTTAGAAACTACTTGTGAGCGAGTGCAAGAAACTCATCGTTTGCTACAAGAGTTACAAGATCGGGTGCTTTTGTCTTCTTTAGAAGCATCTACTGAACAAGCCAGTTTACCCCGCAGTCTCCGAGTAATCATTGCTGAAAATCAAACTGTCTTAGATAAGATCGGAACAAAATCATCGTCAATCCATGGAGGTTAGTTATGCTCAAAAAAGGACGTTTCTGGTTTCTCATCGGAGTTTGCCTTGCTTTATTCTGGGGATGTGTAGTCGAGCAAAAGGTAGATTCCTTTGCCAGTGCAGAGAGATATCTTCAGGAAAAGTTACTTCCTAAGATTTCCGTTGCCACATCCCTAATTCCCGATCGAGTAGCTTCGCGCTACACTATCGATGGGATTCAAGAACCTCTTCCTCCTATTGAACAGTTTCCTCTTTATGCTGCTCAACCCTCTACAAACCCCAAGGTAGTTTATCTCGAAATATTCAGTTCTTCAGAAAAAGCCAATATCAAAAAGCAAAATGAAGGTTGGTTGGTAGAAGTTGCTCAAGCTTTTAACCGAGAAAGAAAAACCATTAGTTCCGGTCAAGTTATTCAGGTCGGGGTGAGAAAAATTCCTTCGGGAACTGCCGCCAAGTTATTGGCTGCTGGCAAAGTGACACCGACAGGGTATTCTCCCTCTAATGATTTGTGGGTGGCAATGCTGTCAAGTCAAGGAATTAAAACCATCTCTATCCTTCCCCGTTTAGTGCCGAACGTTGGCGGTTTTGTCCTTCAAGAACGTGTTTATCGGGAATTAGCTGCAAATGGCGAAGTGAATTTTGACAAGTTGCTCAATGCGATCGCCTCTGGTAAACTTTCCGTTGGCTATCCCAATCCCTACAGTAGTGCTACTGCTTTGAATCTGCTCTACTCGCTCTTTTGGCGAGCAGCAGGACACCAACAAGATGGAGAACCCCTAACAATTGCTGACTTAGAATCTCCTCAAGTCAAGTCAGTATTTCAAAGCTTTCAGAAACAGGTATTGATTACCACAACCACGACTCTAGACTTGCAAGAAATTTTTATCCGCGACAAGGATAAGTTACAAGCATTTCCGTTGGAATATCAAAATTATCAGCAACTCAAAAAAGTACCTGGATTTGAGAAAACCGTTTTTATCCCCTTTGGCATTCCTCATAATAATCCTCTGGTCGGATTTGCCTGGAATACAGCCAAACAACAAGAAGCCTTGCAAAAATTTGCTGAGTTTGCTGCTTCTGATGCCATGAAAAAACTGGCCCAGCAACAAGGGTTTGTCGAGACAGACTATCTTTTGGCTCCCAATCTTCCCCCGATTCCAGCAGGAGAAGTCTTAACCACTGCTCAATCATTTTGGAAGCGTCAGAAAGATGCAGGACGTACAGTTTATTTAATGACGGTAATCGATACCAGTGGTTCGATGGAAGGACAACCTCTAGCGAAGGTAAAAGAGGGTTTGCGCATTGCTAGTCAAGAAATTAATCCAGGTAATTATTTAGGTTTAATTAGTTATAACGAGCGCCCAAGCGAAATGGTGGAATTAGCTCCTTTTGATGAAATGCAGCACAAACGGTTTCTAGCTGCTATTGATAATTTACGTGCCGATGGTGGAACCGCTATGTATGACGGAATGATGGTGGCGTTGGGGAAATTGCTCGAACAAAAGAAAGCTAATCCTAATGGTCTTTTTTATATATTAGTCTTAACTGATGGTAAAACCAATGAAGGTTTTGTCTTCGCAGAAGTCAAAGACGTTCTCCAATACAGTGGGGTGCGGGTTTATCCTATTGCTTATGGGGATGTGAATCAACAGGAATTAGCAGTGATCGCTGCTCTACGGGAATCTACCGTTAAAACTGGTACTCCAGAAACCGTCAAAGAACTCCTAAAAGGTTTATTCCAGACTAATTTATAGGGCTAACTACTGAAGTAAAAAAATTGGACAAAGTTTGACAAATATTAAGAAATATTGAAAATAAATTGATGTTCTGCTGATGTTCTGCTACTATTAATTTTGAAGATGACAGAGACTTGTTTGCGAAGCATTCCGCAGGAAACGCTGCGGTCAATTTGGAAAACTATGTGCATCAGTAGGTGGAGTTCCCGCCAATTTTAAGCCTGTGGAGAAGATAAGTTGCAGACTGCGGTCAGTGGTCTTCAGTGTTTGCGCAGCATTCCGTAGGAAAACAGAAAGCTAGCTCCAGAGATGCATGCAGTCATGCATGGGTAAGTTTGGGTAAGTTTAGTAGAACGGAAATGAAACAACTAAATCGTTACCTGTTAACCATTCTTGGACTCGGTTGGTTGAGCTTTATGGTCGCAGGTTTGGTGCTCAATCAGGTTTTGCCTGTGCCTAATTTTGTTCTTCTCATAGAGCGGAGTTATTGTCCGCCCCAACAATGGCAACAAGTAGTAGAAGAATATATCGATTTATATCGGCAACATCAACAACATCTTGTCAAGATTGAATCTGTAGTTTTGTTTAACGATCTAGGAGAAGAAGTTTTGACGACTGTCCCGACTCCAGAAGAATTACGAGGTCAAGGCACCTACGGACGCTCTAGTCCCCAACGTGAGGCTGAATTAAGGAAAGCTTATGACCAAGTCAAGGTTATTCGCTGCTTGTGAAGAATTCAGAGGTCGTATCCCACATTCCGCACCACAAAATGTAGTATAGAACAAGGAGACAGGAGACAGGAGACAACTCACCCCTAACCCCTCCCAGGATGGGAATACAGGAGACAACCCACCCCTCGCCCCTCCCCCTCCCAGGAGGGGAGAAATGGGAATGAGCGAGGAGGTAGAAGTCAGAATTG
>NZ_JAAHGK010001120.1:0-2535 GCF_010672505.1 Okeania sp. SIO2B9
TGCTATAAATATCAATAAATTTGTTAGAAAATATGAAAACACAGTGGGAAAACTTTTTACAAAATCTTGGTGAATGGCATGGTTCATTTACTAAAATTTCTGCTCAAGGAGATATAGTTGAAGATATACCTAGTATTCTGATTTTAGAAAGTTTGGATGATCAGAATAAAACAGTCCGTCTCACTCTTCGTCGCTTTACTTCTTCAGGGGATAATTCTCAGCCAAAAGTTAATGAATTAGTCAGAGAATATCAAACCTTTGGCAAAGATACTATGTTTTTTGAAGATGGTGCTTTTTCTCAAGGTTCAATTCAAATATCACCAATTTCAGTTAATGGCGCTGAGTTTAGTTTTATTAATCAAAATCGTCGTCTTCGTTTAGTAGAATTATTTAACCAGGATGGAAGTTTCCAAACATTAACTTTAATTCGAGAAAAACGAGCAGGTACAAATGCTTTAGAAAATCCAACTCTCACAGTAGATGCTTTATTAGGGAAATGGCAGGGAGAAGCTATTACTATTTATCCCGATTTGCGGACACCGGATGTTTATCCAACTCAAATGGAGTTAAAAATTGATAATACAGGTCGATTATTGCAGCAAATTACTTTTGGTAATACTAATCAGAAAATAATTACTTCTACTGCGAGAATTGAAGGCTCTATTTTACACTTTGACCAAGGTTCTCAACCTGTAAAAGTCTTACTTATTCCTGATGGTGCTTCTGCTACTTTGCCGATTAAAGTTGAGTTGAGAAAACCTGTATTTTTTGAAGCTGGTTGGTTAATTAAACCTGACCTTCGTCAACGACTTATTCGTACTTATAATGAGAAAGGAGAATGGGTTAGTTTAACTTTAGTTACTGAGCATAAAATTAATTAAAATTACTTTTAGCAAGACCTAAGTAACCTGGAAGAAGGAAGAAGGAAAAAGTGGATGGGGACAGTTAACGAACTGGCACTTCGTGTCTACAAACCCCAAGTAATTGTAAATATCGTGTAGAAGGTGGGGTATTAAACTCAAAAGAAAAAGATAATTTTAGAATATATTTTGTTGAAGAAGCAAGAATAAATTTAGTTATCTAGGAGAAAAGGAAGAAAGAAAAAAGTGAATGGGGATACTGAAAAGTTACAGCTCCGTATCTATAAACTTCAACTAATTGTATAAATTATGTAGAAAATGAGGAATTATACCAAATTCAAAAAAGGCAGTTACATCTTAATTTGTGATTTATTCCTAAAAGAAAAAATTATAAATTCCATAAATTCTAAAATTTCCACCTTTTTTCCTCTTTAATATTTATGTTTTTCTTTCCCTGTTCCCTGTTCCCTGTTCCCTGTTCCCTGTTCCCTGTTCCCTGTTCCCTGTGTCCTCACGCTTTGCAATATTTTATGAAATTGGTATTAAACCAAAGAAAGCTATTAACAGAAGGAGGAAAAATGTCATTATCTCTCAAAATTATTCTGCTAGTCGCTACAACAATTTATCAAGCGATCGCCTGTCATTTGGAAAATCAAAAACCACCTCCAGGAAAACTATTTGATGTTGGTGGTTATCGTCTACATTTATATGTTGTAGGAGAAGCTAGTCCAACAATTATTCTCGACCACAGTTTAGGTGGAATAGAGGGATATTTCCTAGTAGAAAAACTGGCAAAGTTAGGGCGAGTATGTATTTACGACAGAGCTGGATATGGATGGAGCGAACATAGCCCCCATCCTCGAACTAGCAGTCAAATTGTCACAGAATTAGATACCTTACTTACCCAAGCAAAAATTCAGCCACCTTACATTTTAGTAGGAAATTCTTTTGGTAGTTACAATGTCAGATTATATGCTCATCGTTTCCCAGAAAAAGTTATTGGCATGGTACTTACAGATGGACTCCATGAAACAGGAATGCTGAAGATGCCTATCCAATTACAAGCTTTGAAACTATTATTTATTTCCGGCTTTGTTATGTCTATTTTAGGTTCAATATTAGGAATTATTCAGCTATTAAGAAAATGTCGAATATTTGAATTAATCAAACCTGAATTACAAGATTTTTCTCAAGAGTCGAGAAATCATGTAAAACATTCTTTTTGTCGCTCTAAACACTGGATTACAATGAGTCGAGAAATACTAAATCTAAATAATAGTGGAAATCAGGTTATTATTGCTAATCAGTTTGCTTCGATGCCAGTAGTTAGTATCAAAGCTAATTCTTTTTTTCAGTCTTCTTGGTGGACTTTTTTAATTCCTCTGAAATCAGCCAACAAATTACGAGAGCAAATGCACAAAAATTTGTGTAATCTATCAACAAATTGTGTTCAAATTCAAGCCAATAAAAGTAGCCATTTTGTATGGATAGACGAACCCAGTCTAATTGTAGATGGTGTCAAAATTTTACTAGACAAACTAAATCAAACTACATCGACGACTTAACGCCAATTTCAAAAGTGATTTATACTTTTTATCGCTAATAGTATAAGCTCCAAATCTTTCCAAGTGGGGGTTATTCATCTGAGCATCAAAAAAAACAAACTGTCGCTTTA
>NZ_JAAHGK010001121.1:0-2484 GCF_010672505.1 Okeania sp. SIO2B9
TTGCTTTTTCGATCAGTTCTACCTATCAATTAAGAATTATAGTAGTTTTTACTTAAGTAGACTACGGTAGGAAGGTTCCATGGAAGGTCTATACAAAGGTTTTTATTCTTTAGGAGTGCGTTCCATCTTTCTGAAAACTGCTGTAAATGCAAAGCAAAAAACTCTAACATTTACATTTGAGCTGTAAATATACTTTTAAGGGAAAGGAAATAGCTAATCTGGCAACAGTGGTAATAGTTTCAGGTTTTTGATCTATAGAAATTTTTTGTACTCGAAAATACTAATTTTTACAGGACTTACGGAGATACACCATATATAGTATGAGTTAACGGCAGTTAACCCCTACAGGTGGTGTATATTTTCATATTTTGCGTAAGTCCTGTTTTATATAAAGGCTATATACAGCAGATTCCATCAGGGGTGAGATACATCCAATAGCGGGCAAGATACCCGCACTGGGAACATTTAATCGTTAATATCTGTACTTCATATACTTGGAATATGCTGTATTTAACTGATACTAATTTGCTCTGGTTAAGTGGAAAGATTATTAGTATACATATTAACCTTCTTGTTCAACCTAGAATTAACTTAGTAATAACCGCCATAATTTTAATTTTACTAATTGACAAGCAAGCATAAATCCGATAGCTATAATCTCCTGGTCTTCAACTAATTAATATGTGGCAACCTCATAAAAAACAATCAAAATCAACCATTGAAACTCGGAAATTAACCAATTTACTCATTCTGTTATCTCCCGCAACTATATGGATCTTAATTTTCTTCATCATCCCTTTAATAATTGTACTTATTTATAGCTTCTTAGAAAGAGGTACTTACGGTGGGGTTGTTTGGCAATTCACCCTAGATAATTATCAACAACTAGCTCAAGGAATATACTGGGGAATATTTGGGCGGTCTTTCTTTTTAGCTTTAATTACAACTATTATTTGCTTACTAATTGGCTATCCTTTAGCATATTTTATTGCTACCCGTAGACCACCTTGGCGTAATGTCTTACTAATGCTAATAATCATCCCTTTTTGGACGAATTTTTTAGTTCGTACTTATGCTTGGATTGTATTACTTCGTACCGAAGGAGTATTTAATATTGCTCTACAAAGTTTACAGCTAATAAATGAACCTTTGACTCTTCTTTTCACCCCATTTGCTGTAATTATTGGCTTAGTTTATGGTTATTTACCATTTATGATTTTACCCTTGTATGTCACAATTGAACGTTTTAATTTTTCTTTGTTAGAAGCTGCTCAAGATTTGGGAGCAAATGATTTACGAACTTTTTTTCGTGTAGTTTTACCATTGACAATCAAAGGAATAGTTGCTGGTTCGTTACTCGTTTTTATTCCAGCATTTGGTGCTTTTATTACTCCTGATATTTTAGGCGGTGCCAAAACTATGATGGTGGGAAATCTCATTCAAAATCAGTTTATTAAAGCGAGAAATTGGCCGTTTGGTTCGGCATTATCAATTTTATTAATGGTAATCGTATTAATCCCAGTTATTATATATTTCCGGATTTCAGAAGACAAAAAAATTTCACTTTAAAAGCTAGAATGAAACAATTAGATTTACTCATTCGTTCTCTTGGTAAGTTTGGGTTATGGCTAAATGCTGCTCTGGGTTTTGCCTTTCTCTA
Source organism: Okeania sp. SIO2B9 (assembly GCF_010672505.1). Lineage (NCBI taxonomy): Bacteria > Bacillati > Cyanobacteriota > Cyanophyceae > Oscillatoriales > Microcoleaceae > Okeania > Okeania sp. SIO2B9. Next base: position 1,661 of record NZ_JAAHGK010001121.1, read on the forward strand.
TTTACCAATTTTTATATTAGTAATTTACTCTTTTAATAATTCTCGTTTTAATGCTATTTGGCGAGGCTTCACTTTAGATTGGTATCGGAATTTATTACAAGGAGCAACTAATGACACTATTACAGATGTGATGATTTGGGAAGCTTTAAAAAACAGTCTTTTCGTAGCAGTAATTTCGACAATCATCGCCACAATTTTTGGTACTATGATTGCCTTAGCATTAGAACGTTTTCGTTTTCCCGGACGGACTGTATTGGAGGCAATACTTTTTCTACCAATCATTATTCCAGAAATTACTATAGGACTTTCTTTATTAGTTTTCTTTTCTCTAAGTTTTCAACTAATAGAAAATTTTTTAGGCATTCGTCTAGTGCTAGGTTTACCGACAGTAATTATTGGTCATATAGCATTTTGTATCTCTTTTGTTGTGGTAACTGTGAGAGCGCGGGTAGCTGAACTTGACCCAGCTTTAGAGGAAGCAGCTTTAGACTTAGGTGCTAATGAATGGCGAACTTTTTTTCGTATTACTTTACCTTTGATTTGGCCGGGAATTTTTAGTGCTGCTTTATTAGCTTTTACTTTGTCACTAGATGATTTTGTGATAACTTTTTTTACTGCAGGAGTAGGTTCGACGACATTACCATTATTTGTTTATGGTATGATTAAATTTTCCGTAACACCAGCAATTAATGCTATATCTACTTTGATGTTAATAGCTTCTTTGATGTTGGTAATATCTGCCCTTTTTCTTGAGGAATTAGGGAATCAAAAAAACACCTAATATTCAATCCGTTTGAATACTTATTATATCAGATGGGGAGATA
>NZ_JAAHGK010001122.1:0-2532 GCF_010672505.1 Okeania sp. SIO2B9
TAGCTGGTCGGATTTTTGAAGATGAATATGATTTGGCGATGGCTGTTATAGAGGGTGTAGAAGCTCGCGCTCAACAAGACCAACATACCACAGAACGTTTTCTATTTAATTCTGCCTAGCTACTTATGAGTTTTGGTCATTCGTCTAAAAAAAGCGAGTGCTAATTGGTGAGGTCTCCCCAGAATGTAAGACGCACTCAAGACACAAAAACATTCTCAGGCAAATGAATTAACAGAAGGGGATTGTGGGATTGGCATGACTCAAGGATCCAGAACGTGGATTAATTTTGGCTACTAGAGTTGGCAAACAAAGTCACGAGTTCCGATACAGAATTAATCGCCAATACAGAAGGAAAAACTAGCTGTAAACATTATTATACAGATGATTGGGGTGGGTATGAACGAGTTTTACCACCAGAAGTAGAACATATCATCGGTAAAGACCAGACTCAGCAATTAGAACGAACTAATAGAATTGTCCGACAGCAGATAGGTCGGTGGCATCGCACCCCAGAATAAGTTTGGTAAGGTCTGGCAGCAAACGGAAGTAACAGTGAGGTTAGCGTTCGCGGAGCGTGGCGTCAGGCGTATCGCCTACTTTAATTGGATTTGGGTTCATAGTCGCAAGGACAATACTGCAGCCCAAAGATCGGGGCTGGCGTTGGCGGAGCCTAGCGGCAGCTATATCGCCCCTTGGAACTGGAATGATCTAATTACCATTCCCACACTTTGCGCTCTGCACTACCCCATATAGTACATAGCCCAATCTGATAACTATGCCAATAGTAAAACCTCAGTATTTTTGCCCAAAATTGTGTAATTTAACAGAAAAATGCCTTGACAGATTATACTTATAACACTTTTCATTTAAGTAGACTACAAAATTCTCTTGGATTAGGGAGTATCGATTAGGAGGCCACTGTAGTCTATATATTTGAAAATCGCTATAATATCCATCAAGGCTCAAAGTATTGCCGAAATATCAGCACATTTAGAAAATAAACAAAAATTACATTTTGTCAAGTTGTTTACGCAAATCTTCCAGTTCAGCATCAACCTCCGATTTTTCTGCTGAACCCTGATTTGACGCAGGTAGTTGATTCTGACTTACAGAACCTCCAGAGAGTTGTGCCTTCATCACCGCTAACTCATCATCAACATCACTACTAGCTTCCAACTTTCGGAAATCCTCTTCCAAACCACTGCCACCAGCTAACTCTGCTGTAGCTTGGGAACGGGCCTCCATTTGTAAAACTTTTTCTTCCATCCTGTCAAAAGCTGCCATTGCCCCGCTAGTATTCAGAGAACCCATGGTATTATTGAGTTGCTCCTGAGTTTTAGCAGCAGTCATTCGCGCTTTCAGCATATCCTTCTTCGCCTTAGCTTCAGAAATCTTACCTTCCAAAGCAGTTAAATTCCGCTTTAAAACTTCTACCTGACTTGTTTGACTGTCCAAAGATACTTTTACAGTGTCTGCTGTCTCAGAATAAGTCTTCTTACGCTGTAGAGCTTCCTTGGCCAAATTTTCATCTCCTTTTTGTAGAGCTAACTGTGCCCTGGAGTACCATTGATTAGCTTGAGATTGAGCTTGATTATATTGTTGTTGGCTACGTTTCTGAGTAGCAATAGCACTAGCAACAGCCTGACGCAACTGTACCAAATCTTCTTGCATATCAATAATAGACTGCTCTAGAACCTTCTCAGGGTCTTCAGCTTTACTTACCATTTCATTAACATTAGCTCTGACAAGGCGACCAATTCTATCAAATAATCCCATAATTTTATTTTTCCTTTGATGTTTAATTTAGCTTCTAGCTCTTACTGGCCAATACTAACTACTATAAGCCAAATTTTTCATTAGTAATAGATAAGGATACTCTCCCCATAGCTATACATTCATTTTAAGTCTTTCTTTCTCCGCGAACTACCCATAAAAATCAGGACTTTGCTGAGTGGTAATGATTTTTAGATTAAGTATCAACGAAAAACATCGGACATAAATATTAAGACTGAAATATTGAAGATGGGTTTAGCTGGATGAGAAAAAGTCTGTTGCTTTGTCCTTTAGCAAGATTAGTTTGTTTAAAGCAAAACAGTATAATAAGAATCCCCAGAACCTTAGTTATCTTGAGTAGCTAGAATACTTCAAGTAAAAAGACAGATTCTTCTTCATAGTTTAAACCCAAATAAGAAAACCTCTATAATTCATGTAAATTGATTCCATATATCTTCAAATTATGATTCTGTTTTTCTGAGATTAGAACTATCTTGAATTGGTAACTGAGAATTACTTCCCCCAGGCAACATTTCCGCCTTCATCGCCTCCAACTCAGTCTCAATATCATTACCTTCTTCCAAAGAAGCAAATTGTTTTTCTAAACTATCAGTTCCCAACTCAGCGATCGCCTCAGACTTAGCCTCAAGCTGCATTACCTTCTCTTCCATCTTCTCAAAAGCACTCAAAGCATTACCAGTATTCACAGTGCCCAAAATTTCATTTAGCTTTTCCGAGGCCTTAGCAGAACGTGCCCTA
>NZ_JAAHGK010001123.1:0-2532 GCF_010672505.1 Okeania sp. SIO2B9
GTCAGTTATCTGCTTTGATTGAAATTATCGTCTTGTAGAAACTGGGTAATTTAATACCAATTACCAACAGTAATGCTATATTTAGGCAAAACTTCAGTTATTAAGTAATTAACACAGGTAGAATAACCTTTTTGTTAATTAGCAGCCCAGTTAATGTGAATTATTATTATGTTTAATTCTCCCCCTATTCCCCTCCTGGGAGGCGTTAGGGGTGGGTCCCCTACTCCCCGGCTCAAGAAAATATAGAAAAGTTTTTGATAAATGGTACAAGAGGTGTTAAAATCAACTTTTAAATTGCATTTATCTTAGTTTTATTATAAATATAAGCCGTTTACGGAGCATAATTTGAGGAAGTACTGATTGCCGAATTGCTATTTGCAGAGAATTCCGTTAGGAAATGCTTGGGAATAATTTTTGTGATTTTGATAGGAATTTTTACTACTTGCCAAAGATAGCATTACTTTTCATAAATCAATACCAAGCGTGAAAAAAGAATGTTTAGAATAATAAGAGAACTTAAAATATTATCCTTCAAATGTCTCTTTGATTAAAAAGAGATACTCAGACTAATAAATGATATTTAAGTTATTGATTCTAACTCCTGACTACTGACTCCTGACTCCTAATAAAAAGCTTAATCATTTGTCTCAAACATTTATCAAATTGGTATAACTTATTAAATTATATTTTGCAGAATAATAAGAAGACGTTGAATTTGTTTTTCCCAAGTCAAATCTTGCATAAAACTAACAGCAGTTTTACTCCGAAGTTGAGCATCTTCTCGATCAAAATAAACCTTTTCTAACATTTCTACTACTTCTTCAACATCAGATTCTCCCCAACCATCTACACCTGGAAACTGTGGGGTAGGTTTGACAGATTTTTGATTATATAAGGGATAACAATGAGAGTTATTAATAATATCTAAATGCCCAGTATTAGCAGAAATAATTGTTGGGATACCACAGGCAAGACTTTCCATCGCTACAAGATTTGTACCGCCTTCGCAGCGATTTGTAAATACAGCCACATCAGCTTCTCGTAATATTTGTCCTACCATATAGTTAGGAATCGGACCAACATCAATAACTGCATTGCTAGGAATGTCATTTTCTAATAACCATTCAGTAATTTGTAAACGTTTATTTTGACTAATTTTCGGTAATCCTACAACATTTCCAGTTTGTTCAATTCCCACCATAAATTGAGGCCAGAAATTATGCCAAGCTGTAATTAATAGTGCTTCTGGATAACGTTTTTGGAAGATTTTAAAAGCTGCTATGACAATATCTTGACCTTTGCGATATTCTAGCTTTCCACCAGAAAAAACAACAAAGCGATCGCCAAAAATATTAGATTTAGGTGCGGGATGAAAAATTGTTTGGTCAATGCCTTGTAAAACTTTTTGTATAGGTTTGATACTATTGTTTTCTAGAATTTTGGTATTCCAGGTAGATCCGGTAATAATCAAATCATAAGCTTTGGAGCGATTAATTTGTTCTGAGGTAAATTGAGTATTTTCTGAGAAAATAATTCCAATATTTTTGGTTCCTACAATATTATTACTTACAGAAAAATTACTACCTAAAGCTTGTAAGATTGGTAAGTTGAGATTAATTTTTTTGCCTCGGTGATTTTTGAGTTGATTTTGCAAATTTTTCTGAGCATCAAAAGCTGGATTTAGTAAAGCTTGATGTAGGGGATTTAATATTCCAGGTTGAATAGAAGGAGGGATTAATAATAAAGGTTCATATTTGGGATTTTGAAGTAGTTGGAGAGTAAGATTAATACCATAAATACCCCAACCAGTCATAGGGTTTAACGGCCAGTTAATAGCAATTTTATTCATTATGTCAGAGGTATAATTTTTCAAATTATCCGATTTTTTAATAGCTTCTTCTGGCAATTTAATAGGCTTTATTTCAGAATTTTTATTGGTGGGATAATTATTATCTAGCAAATTTTTTAAACTTTCCCCAACTTGTTCAAATACATTCTCCCAATCTCCTATTTTTCCCTGTCTAAATAATCGCGCTGTCGGATACCAAGGACTATCATTTCTATCTAACATCCATCGCCAATCAGAATCAAAATTTAATATTACCCAAACTGATTTACCTAATGCTCCTGCTAAATGAGCAATAACTGTATCTATTGTTATTACTAAATCTAATTGTTGGATCGCTGCTGCTGTATCAGCTAAATCATTAAAAGATGAACCATTATTATATACTTGAGTTTGAGAGTTCAGCCATTCTAAATCTGTGGGAGAGGCTTCTTTTTGTAAAAGATAAAAATTAGTTTGATCTATACTGAGAATTTCCTGTAAATATTCAACTGGGAAAGAGCGTTTTTGGCTAGTGTTAATGTTACTGCTTGTTTGCCAACATATGCCGATTTTGAGATTTTTTTCTGGAGCAGGTGGGATGGGAAAATTGCTTAACTTTGGTACAGATAAATAAGGAATTTTAGCAGGTATAGTTTCTAAGGTAGTACCAAAAATTCCATTAATGAGTCTACCTAGAATTTTTG
>NZ_JAAHGK010001124.1:0-2531 GCF_010672505.1 Okeania sp. SIO2B9
AAAAACCTTTTCCCTTCTAACCTTTTCTTTCCTTCTGCCTCCTGCCTCCTGCCTTCTGCCTTACCTCCTCCAAAGTGTTAAGTATTCAACCGGACATGATATAACTACACCGATAGAATAGAACTGTTTTATGGGTTTTTAATTACTACTAATTTAGAACCTCTTTGTATCTTGATGGTGTAAATTTTTATCATACACTTATCTGCAAACCACTATATTTATTTGGGGGTATTTAGAAATGGAGAAAGAATTTTCTATTGGTCAGAAAGTAAGGTTAGCTATTCAACCACCATACATCAAAACTGCTGAATCAATGCCGATATTACGTCCCCCTGATATTGTACGTTTGGGTGAAGTAGGAACTGTTTTGAGTCACAAACCAGGAAATTATTGGGCTGTTCGTTTTGAGAAAGGAGCATTTCTCATAGATAGTCAATATATAGAAGCTGCGACAGTTGATGCTGAAACTGCCCAGCCACATGATAATCATCATATTGAAGAAGATACTGCTAAAATAAGTCCACCTTCAGAATCGTAGACTTATCTGAGAAGTTCTTCAAGATTACCAATAGTTCCCTTTACTTTGTCTACGATTTCATTGATTTTACCTACGTCTATGTGCATTTCTTCGGTAGGATATTTTTCTAGAACTTCCAGGACTGATATTCGATTGTCATCTGCTGCTGCTAAGATTATGGAAGAACGTAAGGCTTTGTCGCTTTCGTAATTGTGTCTGGTCTGAACTACTTCCGCAATACCTTTGGTTACATTTTGGCCAAGGTTACTATAAAGCACTTTGGCTAAGTTACTAACATTAGCTCCCACTTCTAATGTCATTAAGCCACGAACTGTATTAGGATTAATTTTCGATATTCCGAGAGCTTGGGAAATTGTTTTGGTAGTTTTGCCTGTTTCTGCAAATACTCGCAGATCCTTGACTTTGATTGATGCTGTTATTGGGCCAACCAGCTTGATTACTATTTTTTGTGTGGCGATCGCGCTTTGACTGGAGAATATAACTCCAGCGATCGCTCCTAAGATAATTAATGGACTACGAGATAGCATATTTGGTAATTGCATATTTAGTTTTCAATTATATTTGAATCTAAGCAATTGAATACACATTTATGAATAATTTGTCAATCTATAGTATGATTTTTAATTCTCATATCCGCTCTTTGTTTTAATTAAGATATTTTTATAGGTTTCATATTAATAATCATTGATTCTATCGGGGGATAGTTGTCTTTTTCTGGGATGAATTTTGACGATTTTTTACTTGGCAAAAGTCTTGACTTGATTTTGAATAAAATTCAATTTATTATAGCTGTATTTAATTATTGCTCTGCTGATTAAATCTAAAAGTCTTTATAGATAAAGGTAAGTGCCTTTTTAAGTATCAAAAAGTTCGAGGTTTTAAGTGGTAATTGTTCAATTAGGAGCGAATTTTGGTCAAGATTTGGGCAGAAAAATTAAGGGACAAAACTTAGCTCCTACCTCCTCGCTCATTCCCATTTCTCCCCTCCTGGGAGGGGTTAGGGGTGGGTTGTCTCCTGTCTCCTACCTCTACTAAAATACTTTCCATACGCAAACCCTAATTATTGCTCTGCTGATTAAATATCAAAGCATTGACTGATATTGGTTTGCTGCCTTTTTTTGCCTTTAAAAAGTGCAAGCTTTTCGGTCTAAAGAGCTGCATAAAGCTAGTATTTTGGGATGATTATGGCAGAAAAATCACTCTGACAATTTTTACGACTACCTCCTCTATAATTTCCATTTCTCCTATCTCCTGTCTCCTGTCTCCTGTCTCCTACCTTTACTAAAAGACTTTCCATACGCAAACCCTAATTAAGCGATCGCTTCTACTTAACTTTTAATGAGAATATTTTTTGATAATCACTACATATAATTTTCATTAAAACCCAAATAAAGGCCTAGCAGAAAAATTTGGCAATTTTTTATTCTGATAATGTGTGTTTGTTACCGCTATAGTGTAGAATACCGAATCAGTTCCTCACAGTCATTTTGGCTTAATAAATTGAACTTAAGCTATGACTATATTACTAAGTTATTTGTGACTGGGCTGAACTTAATCAATATATATACCTATTTTTGATTTAAGTAATTAATTAAATTACTAACAACCATTCATGTGTTGAAAAAATCAGAAGCGGTCTCTGGCACTAACCAATGTGGGAGAGAGTCACCACACTTTCAAATTTATGGAAATAGATTGGGTGGTAGTAGTGGAATTTAAGTATTTTTTTTGAGAAAGTTTTAATAATTATGAATAATAAATCAATATTCAAGTTGAGTAGTCAAATTTTGGGAGCTTCACTATTTTGTCTGGCCACATTTGTACCTAGTGCTTACTCTCAAACCAGTGTAGAAAACTCAGCTTATTATACAAAACCCAGTGAAGTAGATTCACAACAATTTCCATCATTAGTATCTAATATTGCCCAACAAGTCACTGTGAGAATTTTTACAGACAACAGTGCTGGTTCTGGAGTAATTATTAAACGACAAGG
>NZ_JAAHGK010001125.1:0-2528 GCF_010672505.1 Okeania sp. SIO2B9
AAATGTACCAGCACACCCTGCTATAACTTTATCTCCCACTTCTTTAGGAAAAAGAAGTGGGAGATAAAGTTATAGCAGGGTGTGCTGGTACATTTACAAATTGCAGGAACTCCCCAATAGCTAAAAGTCTTATATTATTAGCTTTTTATTCCCCCTATTGCCTGTTGTCTGGGAGTTTCACTATATTCATAAATAGTAAATAATTTGAGCGAACATAAAATCTCCTTTTCTGTACTATTTCCTACTCTCACTCTATCTATAAAAAGAAGGGGAAATAAAGAATTAGAATTACTTTAAGTAGGGATGAGTTCACCTGGTCTTAATTTTGCCCATTTGCCCATTTCTTCTTTAAAACTTTCACAACCAACAACATCCCACTCCATTTCAATTTCATTATTTTGAGGACGAATGTTAACATTGATTGTAGGTTCAACCGGGTCAAAGTCTGGATTTTCTGTTAAATGAAGTTGTTCGTGCTGAGTTTCTACAGCATGATAGGTAACACACCGATCTACATAGTGGCAGTTAACACAAATACACATTTGTAAGTACCTCGTTAATCCTCAACTCTCATCTTAATTGATGCAATAATATCGTGTCCGTTTGATTAGTGATAATAAAGTTCTTAGGTGGTAGGTGGTAGGTGGTAGGTCTAAATTCAAGATTGAATACTGGAAACAGAGCAGAAACTTGAGATATTCCTTCAAGATCGCTTCAATAGAACATTTTTATTAAACTTAATCATCCGGACATGGTATAATTTTCTATTTTAATGATTTAATGAGTTTATATTCTAGCCCAAATTAATTTTATAGCAGTCGAAGCAGAGCTTAGGACATTCCTAAATGCTCAAACCCAGTCATATAGAATCCGGGTAATTAGTTATCGTATCGCTCTCGAAGTCATGAGTCGGGAGGACTGAGTCAGGAGTCAGGAGAAAGTCAGGATGAGAGTGGGAATTATCTGGAGATATTCCGGTATTTTATATCTGCATTGAATGGAAGTAGAAAGTGCGATAACTGTATAACCGGATTTCAGATCAGAGATTACTTCTGACTTCTGACTTCTGACTTGCGCGTAGCGCTGATTTCCTACTCAGAAAGTCTAATTAGGGCTTACCGATCTAATCTAAAACCATTGACATATAAAGACAAGTGCCTTTTTGGGGTCGAAAAAAGTGCAAATTTTTCAGTCTAAAAGGCTCAAAAAGTTAGTATTTTAGGCGCATAGTTGGGTAGAAAAATCATTCTTACAATTCTTACTCCTACCTCCTTGCTCATTCCTATTTCTCCTGTCTCCAGTATAGCTGTCTCCTGTCTCCTACCCCAGCAAAAAGACTTTCCATACGCAAGCCCTAATTACAGAGAAGTTCACTTGATTTTTTTACCAATGTTGATAAATTCCCTGTCTGCTTTATCTCCCAATAATTGGCCATTTGACCGAGAAATGTTGCCCCAACCTGTTTATTTGGTCGGTGGATCTGTGCGAGATGCTTTGCTGAAGCGCAAAAGTGATTATCTGGATTTAGATTTTATTATCCTCGACCAAGCAGTTAACATTGCCAAAAGTATTGCGAAGCAGTATCAAGCGGGGTTTGTGGTATTGGATGCCGAACGAAAAATTGCTAGGGTGGTATTTCAAGGGACTACAGTTGATTTTGCTGAAATAGAAGGTAATAGTCTGGAGGAAGACTTATGGCGACGAGATTTTACAATAAATGCGATCGCTTATAATCCTTTTAATGATGAGGTGATAGATTTATTTAATGCTCTGAAGGATTTGCAAGATGGTATTATCAGAATGGTAAAATCTGCTAATCTCAGAGATGATCCTCTCCGACTATTACGCGCATATCGTCAAGCAGCACAGCTAGGTTTTGTTATTTCACCAGAAACTCAAACAGCTATTCGAGAATTTGCACCTTTGCTGACTAATGTTGCAGCAGAAAGAGTGCAGACAGAATTAAGTTATTTATTGAGTCATCCCCAAGGTATGTTTTGGATAGAAAAAGCTTGGAAAGATTGTTTACTTTCTAGTTATTTTTCTACTGCGGGAGAAAATTGGGAAATAGCAAAACAAATAGACATAGCAGCAGAGGAGTTAGGAAAAAATTGGTCTCAGTTAAAAGATGAGTTAGCAAGGGGGGTGCGCAATACAGTCAAAACCTCTTTGTTGGCGATCGCTAAGTTAGCAATATTAGTTAATTCCGATCCAGAAAAAGCGGAAGTTGAATTGATGGGGTTGAAGTATAGCAATGCAGAAATTAGGAGTACAATAGCAGTTATTAAAGGTTTAGCTAAACTGTCAGAAATAGAAATTTCTCAGATATCTGTGAGGCAACAATTTTTCTTATTTCAAGAAATAGGAAAAAATTTTCCTGCTTTAGCAGTTGTAGGAGTAGGAAAAGGAATATCCATAACAGAAATTGATTGTTTAATTAAACGTTATATTAATCCAGAAGACCAAGTTGCTCACCCCACTCCTTTATTGAACGGAAATGATTTAATTACAGTCTTAAAATTACCCAA
>NZ_JAAHGK010001126.1:0-2524 GCF_010672505.1 Okeania sp. SIO2B9
TGATAAATATGTAAGGATATTTATTAGTACCCTATAAATAATATAACTCCCTCAAGCAAAAGCTAAAATTGTGGACTTATAAAGTATAGATATATTAAGTTAGTATGAGAGACTTACCATACTTTATCGGTAGTGTAATGTTTAAGAATTATCTCACCCCTTCCCTGATTACCGTGTGTGAAATTTTTCCATCACCAGACATAGTATATTTTTACAGATTTTCTCTTATACGATTACAATACTGGATTTACAAGTTTTCAAGTATCTTGCTCCTAAATATATTAATAACTGTCTAGATCAAATTTCTGGGAAATAAGGCCATAATTCATCTGAAACTGCTCTACTGAAATTTTTATGTGGGCTTCTTCGAGAACAAGCTATAGGTATTTTTACCTCAATGGACTACATATATAATAAATTCTACTCTCAGCACGAGTGTATTCTGCCCGATCCTCATAATCAAAATACTAGCGATCGCCGGATTTAGTATTTCTAGTCCATTTACTCTCAAGACACTTGTACTTAATTAATCTAAATATCAAAGATCGACTTGCGTATTTGGAGATTTGCCAAGTAGAATAATAAAGAGTAACCTCAATCTCATAGTTTAAAATTGGGTGCGTAACTCAGTTGGATAGAGTAGCGACCTTCTAAGTCGCGAGCCGCAGGTTCGAATCCTGCCGCACCCGTAGATACTGAATTTAAAAAATTCCTAGATACAGCAAGTGTTTTAGGCTTTCTCTAAAAATGATCAAACATAATTTTCATCCTACATTCCGCACTTGAAAGCGTAGTATAAAGGGCTAGTAGTCAGTAGTCATTATTTAGTAGTCATTAGTTAGTAGTCAGTAGGGAATGATGGTGGCTAATTATCTGGCTCCATCAAGTATTTCTGCTTAATTTATTTAATTTAATTTGGCTTTTGTCTGAGTTAAATAATGATTTATAGACTATAAATACTGAGCAACCCACTGATGTTTGTGGTACTTTATTATATGAAAAATTGATGTGCGGAATCTGAGTTTTATTTAAATCATTTATCATTTTTTATTAATCTTCGGTGGAGGGTAGTAGGGAATAGGGAATTGGGAATAACTACTATTTAACCCCTTGACTATTGGGTTTAATACTTCACACTTCACCTGGAGTACGCTAATTGTCATAGATATTTAATGCCCATAATAATTACCCAGATTTCTATGATTAGTTTCATGATAATTTTTGCTCGTCAAAACTCTAGGAGAAGCTCTAAATATTGAGATGAAACAAATTATGTAGATATGAGAATTTAAGCAGCAGTGCTATATTGCAGTTCAAAGTTTGCTTAGGACATTCTCAAATTCTTATACCAACCGTGAAAAAAAATGTTACGAATAATAAGTGCGATAGAATTAAGTTCCGCTGAGACGAACAAAAGATTTTAGAGGAGATGTCCCTTTGACGAAAAAGATAATTTATATCATGTCCGGATAATTAGTTATAAAAAAACTTTCTCCTTTTTCTCCTCTTCCTTCTTCTTCCCTGCTGATATCAAATCCGTTTAATTGGACATAAAAAAAATCTTCAATCGCCATAACTACGTTTATCTTTGTAATTCTTTCTCCTCCTGACTCCTGACTTCCCCTCCCCTCCTGGGAGGGGGAGGGGCGAGGGGTGGGTTGACTCCTGAGGACTCCTAACTTAACCATTCTATGGCTGTTTAACCGGATTTGATATGACTCGGTCCTCCTGTACGTCGCCAATCCGGCGGCTTCCCCACCTGACTCCTAATAAATAGCCTAGTTATTTGTAGCAAACATTTATCAAATTAATACTATACCTCAATCATAGAAATAATTTGGCTTTTGACCTTTCATATTAGACTTTTGGTTTATACTATAGAACTGTGCTCAAGCACTAATTTCATATAAACTGTGCATTGATTCATACCACTAGGAGAACATCGTAAACAAAAATGGAAATAGGTCAGAAAGTAAAAGTAAAAGGTATCAAACAACAACCTATACCACCCGCAAATATAATTGACCAACTGAAGAAAAATCCAATTGGTACAATAAAAGAATTCAAAATGGTAGACGGTAGTGGAATCGGCTTTTGGGTCGAATTTGAAGAAAACATAGGTACTTGGTTTTTTGAAGAGGAATTAATACCTATCTCTTAACAGATGCTATAGCAGAAGGAAGAAGGCAGAAGGCAGAAGGCAGAAGGCAGAAGGCAGAAGGAAAAATCTGGCATTGTCTGAGTTTTCAGCTTTTGATATGTCCTCTTCTTTCCTTCGACTGCTATAAAATTAGAGAATTAGGGATAATACCAATATAGGAGAAAAAAGTATTACTTATAATATAAACTCCTATCATAAGTTACTTATCCCTATTAGAGCGGGAGCAAGATGCTCCCACTATCTATACCATGACAATGCACTAATACCAAACATTGTAGGGTGGACAGATATGAAAGATATCCAGCCATAAATCCCTACAGCTACAAATTTTAGTTAACTTGAGGTTCCGAAGCTTTCAATTCA
>NZ_JAAHGK010001127.1:0-2523 GCF_010672505.1 Okeania sp. SIO2B9
ACCTTTCCCAGTAACACTTTCAATCTTGAGAGCCAACTGTTTTTTAGCAGAACTTTGTACTCTCCAGTAGGTAACAACTCTATTTAATATAATTATAGATATAGCAGTCTTATTTGAATTGTGAGAGATTGTAGATTTTTAGGGAACAGGGAATATCTTCACTGGGAAAAGGGAAGAAAGAAAAGAACTGTATCTTATCAATATGATCACCGTTAGATTTTAGACTTTTCAGAAATAGTCAAATTCTCAAATTTGATTCGGCGTTGCTATATATAGGTTTTGGTTGGTTTCTGTTAGCACTTAATCCAACCTTATATATGATATGAAATCCGGTTATACAGTTATCACACTTTCTACTTCCATTCAATGCAGACATAAAATGCTGGAATATCCCCAGATAATTCCCACTCTCATCTTTCCTTTCTCCTGACTCGGTCCTCCGCTCATTATAGGATAACTAATTATCCGGAGACTATATTAGGAGAAATAGTAGACCATATTTATCTTACTTTTTCCTTCTCCATACCACAAAATAGTCAATCTATCAATCTGCCGAAAAATTAGGCGAGGAATATTAGTCATTCATGGTAAAAGAACTGAAGAGTCTTTGCTTCTCAAAACAACGAGATTGTAGGTATTTGGAGCTTAATTTTTTTAAAAAGTAATAAATACCTTTTTGATTATAGTATTATTTAGAATATCACAAAATCTAGCTTAAGTGTTAAAAATATTGAAACCTCGTTAAATTAATCAGAGAAATTTTCCGATTTTTTGTCATCAAGTCCTGACAAAATTAAAAATTTTCAAACTAAAAGACTAAAATATATAACTAAAACTTAAGGATAAACCTAAATTTGTGAGATATGGTAATTTTTGTAGCGATCGCTTAACAAGCAAGATATTTCCTATAAAATATAATGACTAATTATTCAGGCATAACTTCAAACATCAAAGAAATAGACATTACCAAAACCCTCCAATACTTAGCTAGTGGTTTAGTGGAGTGGGAAAAGTTAGATTTGGATAAGCGCAATGAACTTTCAAAAGCTCTCCCCATTGGAATATCGAAAATATTGGCAATTTCAATATTTAGAATTAAATTTTCGGAAATATTGTCAATTTTTTTAGTTTGGATTGAATATTTTGAAAAGCCGTAGAGACCTGAAAATTATGGCAAAATATAAGGGAAAAGAAGAAAGGGAAAAATAAAGGAGACAATTAATCTCGATCGTGAAATCTAAAAATTATATTCAGATATAGAAATAGTTACTAATGATTGGAATTCAATCTTTTGATTTGGTATTTCATATCATACATACATATAACAGGGAACAGTAGGAAAAACATTTATCTTTATTCGCTTCATCATCAGCATCAGTCAAACGTCAACTCGTTCGCGTGTTATAATATAATGCTAAAAATGTAAGAAAGCCTGAGCCATGCAACTTAGCATTGGTGTCAGGCTTTAGGTACTAATCTTGCATACTTCTTTGAAACTCTTCATAACTTGCGCCATCTGGCATTATGACTCCCTGGAGAGCTACTCCATCTATACTCAAATTGGAAATATTAGCACCCAAAAGACTTGCTTCATTTAAGTCTGCAGCACTCAAAATAGCTTCTGTCAAATCAGCTCTCATTAAACTAGCTCCAATTAAATCTGCTCCTGCCATATCTGCTCTGGTAAGGTTAGCTCCAATTAAGTCTGCTTCATTAAGAATAGCGCGTCGGAAATTCACGCCATATAAGTTGGCCCCGTGCAAGTCTGTTTCACAGAGTATAGCTCTTGAGAGGTCAGCATTAATCATATTAACTTGACTAAAATTAGAACGACTTAAGTCTGCTCTGGTAAGTTTTGCTCCTGTTAAGTCAGCTTTGTTGAGTTTAGCCCCTGCCAGAATAGCTCCAGATAAATTTGCCCCACTTAGATCCGCTCCAATTAGATTAGCTCGACTAAGATTAGCTTTGGCCAGATTTACTCGACTGAGATTAGCCCGACTAAGGTTAGCACCGATTAAGTCTGCTTCAAAAAAATTAGCCCCTTCTAATTCAGCTTCTAGCAAATGTACTTCATGTAGATAAACACCACTGAAATTTCTTTCTCCTCTTGCGTACTGCCTTAATAATTCGTCTATTTTCATAATATGTTCATCAAAACTTTTCTTTGAAATATACTCCCAGCAGAATAGATAAACAGGATATTATGCCAATTTGATAAATATTTGCTACAAATAGTTAGGCTATTTCTTAGGAGTCAACCCACCCCTAACCCCTCCCAGGAGGGTAACTCAGGAGTCAGGAGAACCGAGTCAGAATGAATTGCTTCAATACCAGTTTTTAGGTCGTAAATTCTCTTTTTTGTCAAAGGGAAATTTACTCTAAAATCTTTTTATTGCACTTATTATTCAAACACATTCTTTTTTCAAATTAGTATTATACCAGGAGGAAGAAGGAAAAATCTGGCGTTGTCTGAGTTTTAAGCTTTTGATATGTCCTAACCTTTCCTTCAACTGCTATTTATCA
>NZ_JAAHGK010001128.1:0-2518 GCF_010672505.1 Okeania sp. SIO2B9
AAGATACATCAAGATTTATTGATCGTGACAATCAAGAAAAACATACTTGACATATTTTATATAGGAGTTGTCTGTTCAAGATAAGATTCACTAGCGCTAATGCTAAAAAGCTAGAGAAAAAATGACGTTATATTGTCATGGCAATTATAAGGATAGAACTCAAGCTAAGGAAAAGGCAAGTTAAATTAGAATAATCACACATAATACCGCAAGTATGCGAAAGTCAAGAAAAATCTAATAGCTAAACTATTAAGCAATGTCCACTTATAAGATCGCGAAGGTTCTTAATTAAAAAAAAAGCAGCCGTAATAACTAGCTGGCAGAAATTACTATGTTGGGAGATTGACACTTACCATGCAAGAATTTTAGCCGACAATGAATTTTAGAACTTTGCTGCTGATTAACTAAACCATTATATATATACTACTAAAACTATACTTACTATTAAATAGGATAAGTTTATACATTTCAATAGACGTAATATCTATACAAACTAATACAAGCCTACATCCTGAAGTTACTTTAGTTAAGCAAATTTAAATTTATAGCTAAATTTAACATTGTTTGTTGAATAGTGCAACCTTTCTTTACATAATCTGATAATTAAAATCTGCCTATATATATCATATAAACTCCCCATATAGAAAAAATACAAGCTACAATAGTTGACCAGACTGGATGGCCATTATTAAGATATTTACCAGAATCGCCTTTTAAGTTATGGATATCTATCCAAGGAATAGCCCCTCGCCTCCACCAACCAGTAACAGTTATAGACTTACCAACAAGATCTCCATGATTCGTGATCGTAGGCCATAAGTTACCAACAGGACCTAATTGAGAAGAATAATGTAACTTTATCAGTCCTTCTGTTGTTTGTAGAATCAAATTTTGTCCCAACAAATTACTTATACCACTCTTACCGAGAAGTTGGCCTTTGAGCTGAATTGGTTGACTATCTAATGGCAAAGTTTCTGGATCGGTTAGCAATTCTAGCAAATTAGGATTTTGCAGGATTTTAGCTGGTTTAATATCGGGAAAAAAGTGATTAATCCTAATCAAAATACCAATACTAAAACCTATGGCTAAAGAGCCAACTAAAATCGAAATATCTCCCCATAACCAATCAAGTCTCCAAAGACCAACAGCAGAAGAAATTCCACCTATTAACCAAAATAAGCCAGTAAAAAGTAGACCTATTAACATTCCGAAAAAAGGCGCTCCCTGAAGTAAAAGTTTCTGTAAATTAAAACTTGGTGTAGTTAAATATTTCTCTTGTTGATTCCTACTTAACTGATTTTTTTCAATGGCATTAGCATTAATATTTTCTAAATTCAGCTCAGTCTCTAGCTGCCAAAAATTAGCAGATAAAGATAATATTTTTAACCGCTCGCCAAGCAAAGGATGGCTATCATTAATTGCCAACCAATGACGATATGGGTTGACAATATCCCAGTTAAAAATTGATTCAAAATTATTATGGGAACAAATGCTACCAACAGTAATAGCTTGACTTATTCCTACTGGCATTAATAGTTCAAAACTTTCTAATAAATTTCTAATTTTGCCTTGATTTTGTATATCATTAGCCATTCCAATTGTAATTTTAAGAATAGCTCGTGTCAGACCATTAGGATTTCCTGTTAAGTTACAAGCTAGGCGATCGCTATAATAGACTCTTCGACGAGATAACCATAAAATCGGCAATTTTAGCAACCAATATAAGCCATAACTAGGAGTAGAAATTATTGCAGCTAATACTCTAAAACCGGATACTAAAATAGGTAAACAAGATTTGATGAATTCTGGTAAAAAATCAGGTAATCCGCGCTCAACAAAATCTAATACCCAATCTGCCCAAAAAGTTAATTGCCAATAAATAGTGTAAGGAATTTGAAGCATCAAAGTAGCTATAGACATTAACAAAAAATCTCCATTTTTAACATGACTAATTTCCCTGGCATAAATAGTGGCAATTTCATCTTCTGCTAATTTATCTAACAATCCCTGACTAACAACTATTCTGAAAAAACGAGGCAACCATCCATAACTGAATGCTATAGGAACATCTATTGGTAAAATCTTTAATTTAATTTTTTGTATTTTTCGTTTTTGACAAAAGCTACGGAGTAGTTTATTGGCTTCTTTACTGTAATTAATTAGAGTTGTTGTTGGTAAATTTTGGAGACCATAACCAAGGGTTAATAACCCATCAATTAACCAGGGAGAGAAGATAAATAATACTGTCAGAAAAATTATAAAATTTCGAGTTGGGTCTCGGTAAAAAATTTGAATCGGTTGGAAATAAGGCAGCCAAACTAGGAAATCATTAGTAATATCTAAAGTCAATTTTAATATAGTCAGACTTAGCCAATATAGACTAGCACCCACAACTATTTTTTCTAGCCAGAAAAGAGTTAAGTTAGGAGATTTAAGTTGACGACCTCCTTTTGCTCTTCCAGCTTCACGCCATATTATTTTTGGTGAGCGATCGCCTGTATCTGTAGGAATATTTGTT
>NZ_JAAHGK010001129.1:0-2516 GCF_010672505.1 Okeania sp. SIO2B9
TAAATAGGCAATTTGTTCGAGTATATGATAATTTTCTGGCTTTAGTGAAATATAACCCTCATTTACCAATAGACTTTCCAAATATTTCTCCCCTGCAGTATAGCCACCTAAAGGAATATGAGTTCTGCCCAAAAAAAGCTTGAGTCCTTCTGGCTCTTTTCTTAAGTTATGGGTAGCATCAAAAATCCTTTCCTGTAGCTTCTCTAAATAGGAACGATACCAGTTTTTTGGTCCTAATGCTAACTCACTACCTGGCTCTGGAACGATTAGATTTTCAAAAGCACAATCATTTGTTACCCAAATACACTTAGTCAGAGGTATTTCTAGAATTTCCAAAGTTTGAATAAACCATTGAGGAGGAATCTCGTTATTATCCTTTGTCTTTGATGTTAGGCATAGAGCAAAAACAATGCCATCATGGATCTTGCTATTGAACGCCCATAAACGATGAATACTTTCAGTTAAAGCGTGTCCAAAGTGTAGATGAAAAGGACCTCCATAAATATATTTACCTGGATAGAATTTTAAATTATTGGCAACATTATTGTTTTGATTAACTTGTATTACTATGTCTTTGTACCTGTACCCATATGCTCTACCAGCGCGCATACGAAATATGCCTGGCATATCATCAGGAAAGACAAGACCTCCAATCCAATTGCGATCTTTAATTTTAATGGGTTTAACAATTGCATTCTGTATTTGAAAAAGACGATTGTTATCCATGATATTCTTTATTAAGGGTAATTTGAAAAAATACACATATCATATCTTGATCGTGAGCAAAACTATCAATTAAATTATTGCTCCAACACCTAAATAAAATTTAGGAAGATTAACTTAGTGCAAATTTAATACTTTCAAAAATATGCTCGTATGGCTCTCTTTTAAAGAAAGTTTCCTGTAGTTTGACAAAATCCAAATATTCTAGCCGACTGATAGTTTCTAAAGAATTCCATAAGGGCTGAAAATCTTTCCGCCATTGATTCCAGACAACAGTTTGTCCATGGTGGGGGAAAGTTGCAAAACTGAACTGAGGAAAAAAATCATGGATAGCAGCAACAATCTTGAAGACATCTCCCATCCAAGTCCCTGGTTTCTCTTGAGAAAGTCGCGCGAGCTTGGTGCAATCCTCAAATGATGGTTTAGCTTGAGCATAGCTTCCCGGACAAGTATCATCAATTAACCAAATAGTCTTTGCATGAGCGAAAGAAAGAGAGGCACAAAAGTCACGAAAAGTCTGCTCAAAGGTATGGAGACCATCTAAGTAAATCAGGTCAAATACCTCAAAATCTTTGGCATAATTCCTGAAGAATTCATCGCTAGTAACTTCTAGGAAAACTATATTGTCAGTGGCATATTCCTGGGTATTAAATTTGAATTTTGGCTCGACAGCTACTTTATTTTCTATATTAATTGCGTTAAAAGTTACACCCTTAGCTACCCCTATTTCTAGATAGTTAGATGATTGATTAATTGTCGCAAGTTGATTGAGGCGATCGCTTCTACTTTTCATAACTATGCTATTATCGCTTTGAGAATTTGAAGTTTGATTTGGGTTAGTATGCACTTGTAAATAATTTTCTTATATTTCTAAATAACGGGCTGATTCTGGTTCTTTTAATTTGGTTTGTATTCTATTTATAAAGTAATATTGAAGGCGTGCCAGTCTACTACTTACTTTGTTACTTAAAATGGCTTTTACCACCAATAAATGTGTCTAGGTTTACTCAGAGTTTGTCTCACCAGCCAATCTTTGAGTAAATCATAAGCTGGTTTGTATTTTTCTCTTTAATAACTACTATATTCTCCAACTATATGTTCCGGATTTGACAGTGGTAAAAGAGGTGTTAATGAGATCGATATAATTTTACCATCACTTCATGGACGAGTAAGGTTATTGATTTTTCCCTATTCCTCATTCTTTCTATTGACTACTTTTGAGGTTGTTTAAGCTGGAGCAAATTGGCAATTATTTCTAATTGTTTAGCAGATTTAGATAAAATAGCTAAACCTTTTCCATTGTTATGCCATTCAAGTTTATGTACTTCTGGATAGCGACTACAGAAATCTCTAACTGCTTTATTAACTGAAGGACATCTCACTCCTTTAGGTGGTCCTGATTTATAATCATCTACTAT
The DNA here is from genome assembly GCF_010672505.1 of Okeania sp. SIO2B9. Taxonomy (NCBI): domain Bacteria; kingdom Bacillati; phylum Cyanobacteriota; class Cyanophyceae; order Oscillatoriales; family Microcoleaceae; genus Okeania; species Okeania sp. SIO2B9. The sequence continues at coordinate 2,142 of NZ_JAAHGK010001129.1, forward strand.
AACAATTCCCTGGGGATTTAAAAAACGAAGTGAGGATTCTAAATCGTGTAAACATCCTTGATAAGAATGGTCTCCATCAACAGTAAACCAATCCAAACCTGATGAATAATTTGTTTGGTAAAATTCCGGATTAAGAAGTTCGTTACTATCTCCTTCAATAATTTGGTAATCTTTAAATTTCCCCATCAATATAGCTGCCATTTCTCTGCCAAAGGGAGTTATATAATCCAGGTTTTTATCCAAAGATATAAAAGTTTTTGGACTACAAGAACTTAAGACTACTGCTGCAGACCTACCTGTGGCAAAACCAGTTTCTAAAACATATTTTGGCTGAACTATTTTACAAAGATTACTAATAAAAATTGCTTGGTCTGG
>NZ_JAAHGK010000113.1:0-9661 GCF_010672505.1 Okeania sp. SIO2B9
TATCATATCATTAGCGAGGGAACAGGGAACAGGGAACAGGGAACAGGGAACAGGGAACAGGGAACAGGGAACAGGGAACAGGGAACAGGGAACAGGGAACAGGGAACAGGGAACAGGGAGAAATAATTGATTTTATTTTGGATTTTTACTAGATGTCTAGCGATAAAAAAACTTTCCCTTTCTTCTTTCTTCCCTCCTGACTCCTTCGTCTCAACCAAACATAATATTATTTTCCTACCAGAATAACTACTGAGCGATCGCCAAGTAATAACCCATGCTGATTTTCCAAAACAGGTTCTTTACCAGGTTCCCAAACATCTTCTGGCGATGGACAGGCAGTATTAGCAAAAACGTGCCACTGCATTCCTTGTGGCAAACCAGGAATTTCAAACCAAAGACTTTCCCAGTGCATATTCATTGCGACATAAATATAGTTATCTGTCTGTTTTCCTTCTTTAGCGTGTTTGCCACAGAGCATAAAAGCAATAGTACGACAGCTTTCAGACCAATCTACATTCCACGCCTGGGTTCCATGCCAAGTAATATCTGCATAACCACTACCAATATAATCTTGATTTCTGAAATGGTTGCGATTTCTTAATACTGGATGTGCTTTCCTAAATGCAATGCAGTTTTTCACAAATCTAAATAACTCAGCATTAGTTTTGAGAAATTCCCAGTTAAGCCAATTTAGTTCCGAGTCATGGCAGTAGGTATTATTATTACCATGTTTACTACGTCCTATTTCATCTCCCATCAGCAACATAGGCACACCTTGACTAACCATCATAATCGCGATCGCATTTCGCATCTGACGGCTACGCAAAGCATTAATTCCCGGGTTATCTGTCCAACCTTCTGCCCCACAATTCCAACTTTCGTTATCATTAGCACCATCATTATTATTTTCGCCATTAGCTTCGTTATGTTTCCCATTGTAAGAAACCATATCGGCCAAAGTGAAACCATCATGGGCGGTAATAAAATTAATAGATGTTGCCGGAGCGCGACCTTGCCAAGCATATAAGTCTGGGGAACCTTGTAATCTTTGTGCCATTTCCCCTACAGTACAATCACCTTTAATAAATTTGCGAATTGCATCGCGATACTTACCATTCCATTCTGCCCAACGTCCAAAAGCTGGAAAAGAACCTACTTGGTATAAACCTCCTGCATCCCAAGCTTCTGCAATCAATTTACAGTTAGCTAAAATTGGGTCAAAAGCCAGGGTTTCTAAAAGTGGAGGATTTGCCAATGGTGCCCCCCAGGGGTCACGACCAAGAATTGAAGCTAAATCAAACCGGAAACCATCAATATGATATTCACTTGCCCAATAACGCAAACAATCTAATACCACACCACGAACGATGGGATTATTACAGTTAATCGTATTACCACAGCCACTAAAGTTATAGTAATAACCTTCGGGTTTTAGCATATAATATACTTTATTGTCAATACCCCGGAAAGAAATTGTCGGACCGTTTTCATTCCCTTCTGCCGTATGATTGAATACAACATCTAAAATCACTTCAATTCCATTTTTATGCAGTTCTTTAATTAGAGTTTTTAACTCATCCATCTGCATCCCTGACTTGCCTGTAGCTGCATAACCTGCTTTTGGGGCAAAAAATCCGACCGTACTATAACCCCAATAATTGTAGAGCATTTCTCCTGTAATTGGGCCGGGGCGGGAATTTTCAAACTCATCAAATTCATAGATAGGCATCAATTCTACTGAATTAACACCCAATTCTTTGAGGTAGGGAATTTTTTCGCGGATGGCAGCAAATGTTCCGGGATGTTTGACTCCAGAAGAGGGATGAGCGGTAAAACTACGAACGTGCATTTCATAGATAATTTGGTCTTCTGGTGGAATTTCTAGAGGACGGTCATTTTCCCAGTCAAAATCATCATAAGCAATTCTCGCTCGATGTTGATAATTGTCATCCCAGTTAGGAAAAACTCCCCAAACATCCCGACCCCCAATAATCTTAGCGTAGGGGTCCATGAGAATTTTATTCTTGTCGAACCATTGACCTTCCTGGAAGTTATTTGGTCCGTCCATCCGGTAGCCATATTCAATATTTTCTATATTCAGGTCGAAGACAATCATACAATAAACGTTCCCAATTTTAAATTTTTCAGGAAAGGGAATTTCTGCCATTGGTTGGAGAGCACCTTTTTGAAACAATACCAATGTACAGGATGTGGCATTAGAGGAGAATATAGAAAAATTCACTCCTCCAGGCACCAGAGTTGCACCAAATGGGAAGGGTTTCCCACTACGCAGTTTGAAGTCACCGTGACTGTCGGTAGGGTGAATATCAATACGATCTAATTGCATGACTTTTGATTAAATAGATGGGGGAATAGGTTATTGGTTCTCGGTTGTAGGTTTTAGGTAAGCTAAGAAGCATTTAGATTTTATCAGGAATTACGCATGAACGCTATTGGTAGTGGACTGACACACCTTAAATGGTGCATTAGAATAGCCAGCCAAAAGTTACTATTGCCAAGACAAGCGATCGCTCTTCAACAGGCAGTCAAAAGAGAAACTTGGCTTTGTGGCGAAGTTGGAAGAAAAGCTCTCAGAGAAGCGATCGAAATGGTAAGGGAGAATACATCCGCAGGTTTTAAACTCCTTAATTGTGCTAACCGTTCTCCCGATACTCCCTGGATACCTATAGAAAAATGGAATAATTTAACACCTGAACAAAGAACAAAATTTTTACCTCTTTGCCCTGATTTTTTAATCGAATTAATGTCACCTTTCGACAGCTTGTCTGAAACCAGAGACAAAATGAAAGAATATCTGGAAAATGGAATGCAGTTAGGTTGGTTGATTAATCCCAAAAATTAGCAACTATAAATTTATCGTGCTGGTAAAGATGTGGAAATATTAGACTCGCCTCAAACATTATCTGGTGAGGATGTTTGATCAGGGTTGGTTTTAGATATGTCAGTAATTTGGTAGTTAATTAGAATTAAAAATATTACTAATTTAGCTAAAAATTTATAACGCTTTTGAGATGGATGAACTACAATAAATTCAAAATACCAACGCGATTAAAAAAAATTGATTAAACATCCATACTACTGTAAAAGAGAAAAGATATAGTAGTCGAAGGAAAGGTTAAAATATATCAAAAGCTTAAAAATCAGACAACACCAGATTTTTTCTTCCTCCTTCTTCCTTCTGCTATAACTGAAAATTGATATAAACATAAAATCTGATGACTAATATTCAAGGTACACCAGGTATTGATTTTCTCAGTGGCACTCCTGAAGATGACATAATTGCTGCTTTGACAAGTAAAGATATTGTTCAAGGTTTCGGGGGTAATGACCAAATTTTCGGCAATCAGGGAACTGATGTCCTTCAAGGTAATCAAGGGGATGATATTATATACGGTGGACAAGATGCTGATACAATTTTTGGAGGGCAAGGAAATGACTTGATGTTTGGAGATTTTGGCCCTGACTGGTTAATTGGTGACTTGGGCAGCGACACTATGAGTGGAGGTGAGGGTGATGATTTATTTGCTATTGGTAGACGTGGGGGTCTATCTTCTACTGGTGCGGTAAATATTACAGATGCAGATGTAATTACTGATTTTGGTAATGGTGGCGATCGCCTAATCCTAACTGGTGGCTTACAATTTAGTGAGTTGAATATTATTTCTTCTGAGAGTAATACTATTATTCAAGACCGAGTAACGGGAGAATATTTGGCAGTTTTGTCAGGGGTGACAAGTCTTGAGGAGTCAAGTTTTAGTTCTATTTTTGGTGAGGTGGAGTTGGGTCAAATGTTACCTATTTCAGCACAGGCAAGTTTTTCTGGTCAAACGGTTAGTTTGGAGGTGGCACAAACTCCACTTGAACAGGGAATAGGTTTAATGTTTAGGACTGAGTTGCCAGAGGATCGAGGAATGTTGTTTGAGATTAACCCTCCTCGGACTGTGAATTTTTGGATGAGAAATGTGTTTATTAATCTGGATATGGTGTTTCTGAGGAATGGGGAGGTACAGGCAATTTTTTCTAATTTACCTCCTTGTGAATCTGAACCTTGTCCTACTTATGGACCTAATGTTCCTGTGGATGGAGTGATTGAGTTGAGGGGGGGAAGATCTACTGAGTTGGGTTTAAGGGTTGGCGATCGCTTGGATATTCAGCCTGTTTTTTTGGCTATCTAATTTTTTGTGTTTTGATGGTTAGCCTAATTAAGTGCTGTTTTTTTTGTTGAATAAAAAGTCATGTGTATAGACAGGGCCACCCTTATAGTTTTATACTACCACAATTTTTTTGTTTATTCCCAGGGAATTTACCCTAATTTTTTTGAGCTTCAGAAAATGAAACAAACAAGTTTTTCTGGCTTTAGGATATGAGAACTTTGTATTTCTTCAGTTATGGAAAATATCTCTAGTTCTCAAGATATGGCGAACTTCTCCAGATCATCCATCGCCACATTCTATGTATAAAACTCTGTGATCCTGTTTTTGGGTTGAATCAAAAGTCATTTATATAGGCGAGCTTAACCTTATAAATTTATACTATCACAGTTTTTTGTTTATTCCCAGGGAATTTCCTCTAATTTTTTTGAGCTTCAGAAAATGAAACGAACAAATTTTTCTGACTTTAGCAGTTGAGAACTTTCTAGTTTTTCAGTTATGGAAAATATCTCTAGTTCTCAAAATATCAGCAAGAGTAGGACAAGAAATTGGTAGTTTAAAAGTAGCTGGATTAACTGGATTTTGATATGTAAAATGACGATATTCTAAACAAAATCTATCCCAAGCAGCTATTTGAATTTGAAATACTACAATTATTAGTTCTATCAACCAAGGAGACAAATTAAACTGGAAATATATTCGCTTCTTCAGATATGCACAAATTTCCGTAATTGCCTGATTAACTGTAACTGGTGTATTTCCCAAAACTAATTTCTGAAGTTCCTGAGACTGGGGTGGGTTTTCTACTAGATAATTAACGACTCTAGCAATATCCTCAGCATGAATAAAATGGAAACTACCATCAGCTTTTAACCACCGAATTAAACCAATATATCTAATTATTTCTGGTAAACCAGAGGAAAGATGAGAATAAGGTTTTTTGTCATCTCCACCTAAAACTAAAGTAGGAAAAAGACAAGTTAGAGGAGGTACATTTTTGAGTCGAGATAACTGATACATACAGTCATATTTAGATCGTATATAATCAGTGCCAATTTCACCAGCTTTTTTAAGTAATTTATTTTGACTATCAAGAATACTAGCTGTAGAAAAATAGATAATATTTTCACATACTTCTGGATTAAGTAATTTGACTAATTTAATTGTTTTGACAACATTTATATCAAATACTTCCTGTAAGTTTCCCCAAGCAGTAGCAATGAGAATAGCTACATTAATTTCTGAAAGTAAGTCTGAAAATCTTTCAATTTCTCGGAGATTTGCTGTTAAAAGATTTACACCCGAACGAGCTTTATAATCAACTTTTAACTTTTCCGGACTTCGTACTAATAAGAAAAGTTCGTGTTGAGTATTTTGAATTAATGACTCAACAATATAGTGACCGATGCACCCACTAGCACCCGTTACAAAAATCCGTTTATGGCTCATAAAAAAATATTTTAAGTTTTAGATGATAGGTAAAATTCCGGTTATAAGTAATTTTTGACTCTTGATACTATCTTCTAAGACTATAGCAAATAAATTTTATGTATCCACAGAGGTGTACCCTCTTTTTTAGCTATTTTAGGTCAAAAATTTGGATTTTAGCTAAGGGGAAAAATCGGAATATGTAATACCATTTATCAAAAACTTTTCTACTTTTTTTGAGTAGGGGGGTAGGGGAGTAGGATAGCAGTAAAAATAAGAATAATTAACATTGAATTGGCTCAAATCACCAAAAAAGTGATAAAGCCAGTATTAAGTAATTAATAACTGAAGTGTTACATAAGTATAGAATCAATCCATGGGAATTGGTATAATACTAATTTCATCGAATAATATTATAAATAATAGGAGTAATTGTCGGAATTTCTTTTTGATGTCCGTCAGAGTGCAAGGCAAAATACCCTGCCTAAATCAAGTTTCACATTTGTTACCAAGAAACTAAATGATGAGATAAATAAGGCAATAGCAAAAAATCAATTATCCAATTCTTAGACTCTCTTTACTCCCTACTCCCTGCCCCTCTAAGTTCAGTGCAATGAGATTTTTTTTACTTGGAAGTCCCTAATAATCCCTAATAAGTTGAATAATATAGCAGTTGCCATTATTGTATTTGACATATCAAAAGCTTACCGAATAATTAAGTTTGAAAGTCTCTCCTTTAAAGGAGAAAAAAAGCGGTCGATCTTCGGAACTTTCCGAAGGGTTGGATGGCGATCTTCGGAGCGGGTCTGCAAGAACGGGTCTCCTCCGCATATCCAATCGACCAAGAGAAAAAAAATTTTCCCTATCGCGTCAATCCTCTTCTTTTCAAGGAGAGGTAATATCAAATCCGGTAGCATCGGTATAAAATCTTTTGAAGTAGGAGTCAGGAGTCAGTCCTCAGGAGTCAGGAGGGAAAAAATTTATGAAGATTTGGTAATGGTGAAGATAAAGAATGTTTTTATACCGAATTAAACGGATTTGATATAATTATTAATTGTTGAAAGTGCTTTTCATTTAAGTAGACCACAAAATTAATTATTTTGGGGTAGGGAGTAGGTAGTAGAAAAATGCACCGTTTCTGAATAAATGTATGATTTCACAGAAGGACTGAGTCAGGAGTCATTAGGTAGAAAGGAGTTTTTCGGTGACTAAATAGAAAGAAATAGGTATAGTTTGCACTATTGTTTTGGCTGAAAACTTACTCAAAGTTGACTTTCATTCCTTACTTCAGCAACGCCAAAAATGCTTTTGGGTTGCCCGTACTAACTGTAGTCTACCGAAATGAAAACCGCTATAAAACTCAGACAACACAATATTTTTCTTTCTTCCTTCTTCCCTCTTCCTTCTTCCCTCTTCCTTCTTCCCTCTTCCTTCTGCTATTAATATAGGGGCGAGTATAAACCCACCCCTAGACAAAACAAAAATTAATGGAAATCTTACATAAGGTTGAATTTAATTAAGCAGTTACTGCTAGTAAATTGCTGACCTCTTTGGCAGTTTTAAAGAAGAACTCTACATTTTCTTCAGGGGTCTTTTGCAAAACACCATGTCCTAAATTTAATATATGACCTTGGTTGCCTGCTTTGCGGATAGTTTCCAAAATGCGAGATTTGATAAACTCTTTAGAACCAAAAAGTACGCCGGGGTCTATATTTCCCTGTATGCCAATATTTTTACCTAGTCGCTGTCTTGCTTCGCCGATGTCTACTGTCCAATCTACACTAACTATATCAACACCAGTTTGGGGCATTCTCTCTAACAATCCAGCACTGCCATTAATATAAAGAATAAAAGGTGTGTTTGGATGAGTTGCCTTAACCTGTTGGACTACTCGTTTTTGATAAGGCAAGGCAAAAGTTTCATAATCTTGAGGACTAAGTTGACCTGCCCAAGAATCAAACATTTGGATGACTTGTGCTCCACTATTTATCTGGTAACGAGCATAAACGGCGATCGCGTCTGCTAGTTTGCCAAGAAACTGATGCAACATTTCTGGTTCGCAAAAGGCCATTCTTTTGATAAAGGTATAATCCTTACAACTTTTACCTTCTATAGCATAAGCGGCTAATGTCCAAGGTGCCCCAATAAAGCCTAAAATTGCTGCTTCGTTCTTAACTTCTCTTTTGAGAATTTGTAAAATTTCTCTGATAAAAGGTAGAGACTCTTCTGGTTCGATGGGATGAAGTTGGTCAATTTGAGATTGAGTGCGAATAGGAGGGTCAATTATTGGTCCTTTACTTTCGACTATATCAAAATCAATGCCTATTGCTGGAAGTGGGGTGAGGATATCTGAGAATAAAATTACTCCATCAGGTTTAAATGCGTGGAAAGGTTGCAGAGATATTTCCACAGCAATATCTACGTTTTCGGAACGCTCGCGAAATGAGGGGTATTTCTCTCGTAAATCTCGATAAGATTTCATGTAACGTCCTGCTTGTCTCATCATCCATACAGGTGGACGGTCTAAGACTTCACCCTTAGTTGCTCGTAATAAATATGGTAGTTGGCTTGATTCGGCCATCTTTATTTTACCTTCTACTTCTCAAATTTTTTATCTAAATAGCTAGCAAAGCATAAGGTTGGGACATAACAAAAGTCTCAAACTCAAATTTTCAAGATAGCCTTTCCCTTTTGCCTTCTGCTATATCAGTATCAGTAGGTCAATATGATTGTCCTGATTAGTTAAGTTTACAAGGACGTGACATCTGTGGAAATAGTAGACTTTGGATTGTAACGAAAGTTTACTATTAAGAAAGGGAATAGGGAGTAGGGGATAGGGGACAGGCAAAAAATATTTATTCGGAGTTGTGTCATATTAATCACTGAACTTGCTGTAAGTTATAAGAATTCGTCACTAAAATGATTAAAAAAAATGGTAGTTCGTCATAGTAATGGTATCTGAGTTAATCTTGATATTTACCTAAATTTTGATTCCTCTAAATATCCAAGAGTATTTTGATAATGAGTTGCGAAAAAATTATTTTCCCCTAGCTTCTACAATTACTTTTCACCAGTACCAAAAAAATTACTTAATCTGGCTTTTTACCAAATATCTGAAGTTTTGAGAAAGTTTAGTATTTTTGTTGGGAATTGGTATCAGACTAATTTTTATATAAATATGGATTGGTATATTTTGTGTATCTACAAATTATCAGGAACCTCTAGTTTAAATTGCCAAATTTTTAATCAATTCTGGTCTTAAAGAACAAAGTTTAATTACTATAGCAATTCCCAAGAAGAGTGAGGTAAAGAATTCGTTGATTTTAGGGAGTAGGGAGTAGATCCTAGTAATTGGGGAAACTGAGAACAGACAAGAAGAAAAACAACTGTTATTGCTCGGGAGTAGGGAGTAGTTGCATACAACGTCCGTACAGAGTAGTAATTCGGGAAACTGGGAATAGAAAAGAAGAAAAATAATTGTACTTCAGTAACTTGATAAACGCTATATATTTGGTAGATATAAAAATTATCAGGAAGCTCAAATTAAAATTGCCGTCTTCAAGAAGACAGTTTAATTACTATTGCTATTTAATTGTCTGTATTGTTTGTGTAAAGCACTTATAGTTTAGTTTTGCATCTGAAAGTTTTTAATATATTCTTTGAATAAGGAAGGTAGGCTAAATAAGCTATTGTTAGTTTTTATTTGATGTAATAAGTATCGTCTTTTCAGGGATTGTAATCCATTGACAATATCTATAGAGGACAATGAGCAGGATTTTTTTAAGTCTTCTATTGAAACATTTTCATCGCATTTACTTATTGTTAAAACTATTTGTTTTTCTACGTCTGACATTCTCTGATATGAGGTGTCGAAAAGTAGTTTCATTTCTTCTGTGATAATTAAGTTCCCTTCAGCTATCAATTGAGATACTAGGTCTTGAAAGATATCTTTGATTAAAGTACATATATATTGTAAGTATAAGGGATTGCCTATATACATATTGTTTAAATTCAACCAATTTTCTCGGTCTTGTAGTTTATATTCTTTGATTATTTCTATT
>NZ_JAAHGK010001130.1:0-2511 GCF_010672505.1 Okeania sp. SIO2B9
CAACTGCCCATTGTCCGTTCGCTGGCAGGAGAAACAGTTGATCATTTTCTTTGTGAGTTTAATACCCCACCGTCAACGGGGGTGTTCACGCATTACATGGGGATTCTCACCCCAAGTAATTTTCCTCATGTCTCCAGTATAGCTGTCTCCTGTCTCCTTCAAAATATCAAATCATTCGTCACTGTGCAACGCCGCATTTTTGATATCTCTCCCGCAAACATCTTCAACCTGAGCTAGTTTTTCTAAGGAGAAGGAGACATCTGGTGCTGTAGGTAGCTCTTTGACAAGGTGTCTGTTCCAAATTTCACGGCGACAAATTTCATCTGGCATGGGGAAATTTATGTTTCTCACCCGCGTCTCAAATGCTTTGTCATAATTTTCTACAAGATTTGTGGAAAACATGACTACTCCGCGAAATCTCTCTAAGCAAATAAGCAACTGACTCCGCATAGAATTAATAGCTTGCTCCGATCCTTGAGTGACATTGGTGAGTCGTTTAGAAAGTAAGGAGTCAGCTTCATCTATAAATAACAGAGCATTTTGTTGTTCTGCTGCCAGAAAAATTGCCTCGACGTTTTTTGGTCCTTCTCCGTGGTACATACTCTCAATTTGAGCATAGCTGGCAACTAAAATCGGACGGTTAATTTTAGAAGCTATGGCGTGTGCTGCGAGAGTTTTTCCCGTTCCCGGTTTACCGTGAAAGTTTAGTGCTGTACGAGGAAAAGGTTCAATTTTACGCAAACCCCACTTGTCGAAAACTTGAGATTCTAAGTGAATTAAGTCAACAGCTAACAGGAGGTCTTCTCTTACTTTTTGAGGGATGACTAACGCTCGAAAGTAAATAGGGGTTTTTGAGCTTCGTATCTTTTAGTAGGTTTTTCTGGGGATAAGTCGCGATCTGATTTTTTCTGAATAGAATTTTGTATGTTTAAAGTGTGATTTAATTATTCCAGTGAGAAAAAGTGTTATAAAGTTATACAATACAAAACTAAACTACCAGTCTACCTGTAGCTATGGACATTGAAACATTGGTCGAATTAACAGACAACCTGATATTTACCTACACGGAACAACATTTAACTTCTCTACAAAAGGAAGTCTTAAAAGGTACTTTAAATGGTAAAAAATACCCACAAATAGCTGATGATTGTCAACGTCATCCTGACCATATCAAACAGGTAGGTACAAAATTATGGAAACTTCTGTCAGATGTACTAGGAAAAAATATCAAAAAATCTAATGCTCGTTCCATATTAGAAAATTTCCACTTTTCAAATATTTCAAATACAGCTAATGACTGGGTAAATGTTAACAATAATCATATAAATATCTATGGAGAAAACAGACAATTTTCCAACCCTAAAAACAAATCTTCCCCCATTCCCACTGACCAAAACCAAAACAATACTAACTCAGAAAATTATTATGATTTATCTGAAGTCCTGAATTATATTGGTTGTGCGATCTCCACACCGAACTTACCACCCTCAAACAATGGATACTACAAAACCACACCCGCATCATCACCATATTAGGATTAACTGGCATTGGCAAAAGCGTACTTGCCCTACAATTAATTCCACAAATAAAAGATAAATTTGATTATATAATCTGGCGCAATATTGATAACTACCCCACTTTAGAATCTCTGCAAACAAGCATTATTAATTTTTGATCTCCACCTGATTCTTCTTCCCAAAAAACAACAGATTTTTCTCCTGCCAAAACTACCAATAATCAATTAATAAATTACCTCCGTAAATATCGTTGCTTACTAATTTTTGATAACCTACAAGAAATTTTTGCCAGTGGAGAATTAGCAGGCACTTACCTGCCAGACCATGAAAATTATGGCAAACTTTTTAAACAAGTAGCCACATCATCCCACCAAAGTTGTTTATTACTCCTGAGTCAGGAAGAGCCAAAAATAGAGCTAGGAAATCATTACTGTCATACTTTAAAAATTCATGGTTTTTTGGAGGCGTGCAAAATGCTTTTACAAGAGAGAAATTTAACAGATGAAGATCAATGGTTAGAGTTGATTAATCTCTATGGTGGAAATCCTTTATGGTTAAATATAATTGCCGATGCTATTGAAGATTTATGTGATGCAAGTGTAGCTCAATTTTTATCTTGCTCAACCCTATATTTAGGAGATTTAGAGTCAATATTAGAGAGAATATTTCAGCGTTTATCAGAGTTGGAAAAACAAGTAATATTTTGGTTAGCTAATCAAGAAACAGCAGTGGATATTTCTATTACTCCCACAGATTTTCCACACTCCCACTCAGATTTATGGAAAGCAATACAATCATTAAAAAGACGTTGTTTAGTAGAAAAAGTGATGGAAGCTGAAGGTTCGTTTTTTACTATTCAACCTGTTGTTAAATCTTTTGGCAAAATGTTACAGCGCTACGCGCTAGGGAACAGGGAACAGGGAACAGGAAATAGCAAACTGTAGAGGGCGAATGGCATTCGCCCTCTACAGTTTGCTATTTCCTGTTCCCTGTA
>NZ_JAAHGK010001131.1:0-2510 GCF_010672505.1 Okeania sp. SIO2B9
TAAAATTGAGATGCACCCATTTTTTATAAGTCAATTAAGCCTAATGGGGGAATAATTTCAATGATACCTTTTTCAAAATTAACTACAGGAACAATTTCTTTAACAAAAGGAATTAATAGATTTTGAGGAGGGGAAGATTTAGGCTTTTTCTGATTTTTTTTACGCCGACTTCTCCCACTTTCTTGTAGTGGTTTATCTTGAGTAATAGTTTCAGAAATAATCGGAGTATCTGTAGATATTTTTTCTACCTCTAATAAATCGTTTCCTGCTGAAATCATACTCACAACTTTACCAATAATTTCCCCATTTAATTGATTAATAACTGTCAAACCAATTAAGTCTGGTAGATAAAATTCACCCTCTGCTAGTTGGGGGCGATCGCCTCGTTGGACGAACAAATGACTATTGCGTAATGCTTCAGCTTGTTCGCGATTTTCAATCCCTGCCAACTGTATTACATATAACTCTTTACCAGGAAGATAACGACCACCCAGTAACTCAATATCTTGGGGGTCTACCTGACCTGGTTGTAATAACCATCTTTTTCCTGGTTCTAAGAATCTTTCTGGAAAGTCAGAGTTAGGATATACTCGCAACTCTCCTCTCAAACCTTGAGGAGCAACAATTCTACCAATTTCAATCCATTCAGACATTTTTAAGTCAAAAGTCAAAAGTCAAAAGTCAAAAGTTAAAAATTTGCTATTTCTATAATAGACATCTCCAAAAATCAAAAATCAAATCAATTATCGTACAGAAATTATCAATTATTCCCCTCCCAGGAGGGGGAGGGGCGAGGGGTGGGTTCCCTATTCCCTATTCCCTATTCCCTCTTTTGGAGGAGATGTCTAATGCTATAGATAGAAATATTATTAGTTTATCATTTCCCTTATGGGTTTAATACCCCACCGTCTACACGGTGCTCAAAATTGTTTGGGGGAGCGTAGACGCGGAGCGGCTTGTCGAAGACTATCCCCATGCAATTTTCCCTCCTGAGGAGGTCCTTCCCCTCCCAGGAGGGGAGGGGTTAGGGGTGGGTTGACTCCTGACTCCTTCTTCAAGGTAGAAGGAAGAAGTAAAAATCTTACAACTGAGAACTGATGACTGATGACTGATAACTGATAACTGAAATAACGTTGTCTGAGTTTTAAGTTGTCGATCTGTCCTCATATCATGTCCGGATAATTAGTGATCAAAAAACTTTCTCCTTCTCCTTCTCCTCCTCTTTCTTCTTCTTTATTTCCTTATGACTCCTGAAGACTGACTCCTTCGTCGTTTATTTATAACTGTTTAACCGGACATGACATAATACCAAATTTCAAAAAGTTTGCTATATATAACATGGTAGAGTTTTGCCACAAGCAGATGTTAAAAAACCTCAGTAAAGGCTTACCAAAGTCAATTTATATTTTAATTATCACCCTAATATTTTCTATTAGTGGAAATTCTGCGTATAGTCAAGGGACAAAGGATAAAATTAACGATAATTACCAACAAAAAAATGATTTAAAGTTATTATCTGTATTCCCAGAAAATAAAAATTTTGCAACTCATAAAATTGATAGTTTACTAGCTCAAAATCAGGAAAAAGTAGAAAATTTTCAACTGAAAGAAGAAATTCGTAGTCGCGTGCGAGAAGAAGTAGATTATACATTTCGTCATGCCACATCATTGCTCAGTATTTTTTTGATTTTGCTGACTTTATTTCCCGCTTCTGCTGCCATTTGGATTTGGTTTCTTCAGACAAAATTATCTAACAAAATTTTTATTACAGAGCAAGAAATTGAAAGTTTTAAATATGACACAATATCTCAGTTAAAAGAAATCGTCAATGAAGCTCAAATAATATTAGATGAACTGCAACAACAAAGTCAACAAGCCGACGAAAAAATAGAACAACTGCAAAAGGATACATTGATTCAATATTCTGCTGCTAAAACTGATAATTCTGAACCGTTAATGATGGCAAATGATTATGCTAAACAAGCAGATAAATTTTTCTTTGCAGGTAGACTCAAAGAAGCTATTTATTCTTACAATCAAGCCTTGAAAATTCATCCTGAAATGGCAGATACTTGGAATAATCGAGGGGTGGTATTGACAAGATTAAAAATGTATGATGAGGCGATCGCTTCTTATGATAGAGCTTTACAAATTCGTGCTGATTATGCTGATGCCTGGAATAATCGTGGTGTTTCTTTAATAGAATTGCAGCATTATCAAGAGGCAATTAATTCTTTTGAACAAGCAATTAAAGTTAAAGCTGATTATGCTGATGCCTGGAATAATCGTGGTGTTTGTTTAGCAAAAATTCAAAAATATCAAGAGGCAGTTAAGTCTTATAATCAGGCAATTGCTATTAAAAATAATTATAGCGATGCGTGGAATAATCGAGGAGTTGCTTTGATGAAGTTAGGTATTTATGGAGAGGCGATCGCTTGTTATGATAATGCAGCAAAAATTAAACCTGACTTTTTTAGTGCTTGGTATAATAAGGCTCGTTGTTGTGTGAG
>NZ_JAAHGK010001132.1:0-2505 GCF_010672505.1 Okeania sp. SIO2B9
CACTAAAACGAGAGCTTTGTTACAGCTATTTCACTTAAAGTCGAGTCTGAAGAGATAAATATTTAAAAAACAATACTAATTTGAATTGAATATCATTTTTGTGTAGGTTACGTCGTTGTTTCCAAGAATTTCGTTTATCAATGGTTCAGCAGTTTCAGAAGCAGCTTGAAACTCAATACAATATGCGGTCAGACCCCGCGACGACGCCAGTCGCAAGGGAACGCTGACCAAGAGATCAGAGAAAAATTCTTCCTCATAATTTTAATTGAGTAGTATCACTCAGGTGGGAAAATTTAATTTCTTGATGTTGCTTGAGTAGCTGAAAATTTAGACTGGATATGTTATAATTGATCCCGTCTAACTAACAGATAAAAATAACAGATTTTAAAGAAGGCAAAAAGTTAGTCTATCTTTAGTTGTTAACAAAGACAAAAAACTCAAACCATTAATTAGTGATGGGATGAGGTATTTAGAAAGGTTTTAAAACTATCATATTAGATGATGGTTAGAGATAATTTGGAGGATAAAATTAGATGGCTGGCGGTAATACAGGTGAGCGTCCGTTTGGAGATATCATCACAAGTATTCGTTACTGGGTAATACACAGTATCACTATTCCAGCTCTGTTTGTTGCAGGTTGGCTATTTGTAAGTACAGGTTTGGCTTACGACGTTTTTGGTACACCTAGACCTAACGAGTATTATACTGAGCAAAGACAAGAATTACCAGTTGTATCAGACCGTTTTGAAGCTAAAAAACAAATTGATGAATTTATTGGTGAATAGTTGAAAATTTAGGAGATTTTTATTATGACTAGCGGAAATCCAAATCAACCAGTTAGCTATCCAATTTTTACAGTTAGATGGTTAGCAGTTCATACCCTTGGCGTGCCTACAGTTTTCTTTTTAGGTGCGATCGCAGCTATGCAGTTTATTCAAAGATAGGAGTATATTATGCCTTTAGATCGTAGCGAAAATACTAATAAACAACCAGTAGAGTTAAATCGTACTTCACTCTACCTTGGTTTGTTATTAGTATTTGTTCTTGGTATTCTGTTTTCCAGTTATTTCTTTAACTAATTTGAGAAATAAAACAGAGAAATTACTAATATTAAGTCACCCTATTGGGGTGACCTATTGTTAGTAAGATTTAGTAGAAAGTTAACAAGTATATTGTTGAGCAATTACCTTGTAGGTAAAAATTTTTTAGTACGAAGTAGTTTTGAAATAATGAGGTGAAATATTATGATGTCCGAACCAGGTAGAATTCCTTTATGGTTGGTTGCTACTGTTGCCGGAACTGGCGTACTTGTAGTTGTGGGTCTTTTCTTTTATGGTGCCTATGTTGGTGTAGGTTCTTCTTTATAAGAAAGATTTGAAGTTTGATTTTGTTAAATAATCTCACTATGTTTGAAAGTGGGATTATTTTTTTTGAGGTATAGAAAAGTTAAATTTCACAATCATTTTGGTGACAAGTTACAGCAGTTTTTCGGATAGTGATATACAGCTATACAGCGTAAAATTAACCTTTTTCTACTTTTCTTCTTCCTAGTTCTCTGCTCCCTAAAGTCCTAAAACTTTGTACCTATTCAACTAAAAAATTGGCATAAGATTTTGTACCATTTGTCAATCATTTAGTTACAAAATGTTACAAATTATCAAAGTACTAGCTATTTCTAGCTTTTGATGGTTTACTCATTTCGGCAAGGACGGTTCTCCTTTAATTGGATGTGAAACGTACAACAGAAAGATCCCACTCCCTATTCTGAACCTCCATCCCCTCATGTGGCAATTATGACAGGCTTTTTTGTTCCCCGAGGAAATCCTCCAGCGGCGGAAACTGATGGCCCCATTGGTTGCGCTCACCTCGCAGCAGGATTACTTCGAGTTGGCATCCCGGTCCGTTTAGTGACCGATCCTTTATGTCTGAACGCTGTCAAGGTTGCTGCCCAAGCAGCCGGAATATCGGATCAAGTTTCTGTTGATGTTGTTCCTGTCAATGCAGCTAGTGTAGAAGATCCCTCTGTTGCTTCTATTGTGAATGCCTGGCAAAGTGCCAAACCACAAGTTTCTCACGTTATTGCCATTGAAAGAGCTGGTCCCGGTTACGATGGTATTGTCTGGAATATGATCGGCAAGGATATCACTGCTGATACCGCTCCTTTGCATCTCCTATTTACTCTCAATGAAATCATCTCCATTGGCATTGGTTATGCTGGCAACGAATTGGGTATGGGAACCCTTCCTAGAGAACTCATTGCCAAAGGTGTCAGTACGGGAGAAAAAATTGCTTGTAGCTGGACTTTTGGAAAAAAATGTGTTAAAATAGTACCGAATCATTATATAGCAATACTTTTACCTGAAAATACTCTAGCGATCAGAGAAACAATCCTATCTGCCTTACCTCCATGCTTTGAAAAGTGGTGTCAAAAGTTTGATGATTTATTTAAAACCAAAGGTCAAAAAAAGGGATTCCGTTATTATTTAGCAGGATTACTTGGAGAAA
>NZ_JAAHGK010001133.1:0-2503 GCF_010672505.1 Okeania sp. SIO2B9
TTCCCATCTTACCTACTTACTCCCTCACACCATCAATATATCTACTTCCAGAGAGTAGGAAACTGCTATATATTACAATAATTAAAGTCAAACTTATAAAAAACATATTTTTCTTTATTCCTTCTTCCTTCCACAAAAATATGAATCAAGAAAACTGGTTAAAAATATTAGAACAAAATCGAATAATTGCCGTTATTCGTGCCTCAGAAATCGAGATAGGTATGAAAATGGCAAAAGCAGTTGCTGCTGGTGGTATACGCATAATAGAAATCACTTGGAACAGTCATAAAGCATCAGAATTAATTACTTTACTCCGCTCTGAATTACCCACTTGTATAATTGGCACAGGCACATTATTAACCATAGAAGAGTTACAAAAAGCACTAAAAATTGGTTGCCAATTTATCTTTACGCCACATACTAACCCTGCTATGATTC
Organism: Okeania sp. SIO2B9; assembly: GCF_010672505.1. NCBI lineage: Bacteria > Bacillati > Cyanobacteriota > Cyanophyceae > Oscillatoriales > Microcoleaceae > Okeania > Okeania sp. SIO2B9. The sequence continues at coordinate 439 of NZ_JAAHGK010001133.1, forward strand.
AAACAGCAAAAATAGCAGCAGTTCCGATTATTCCCGGCGCTCTTTCTCCCACAGAAATATTAACTGCTTGGCAAGCAGGAGCTAGCTGTGTTAAAATATATCCTATCTCAGCAGTAGGAGGCGCAACTTATATCACAAGTTTGCAAGGACCTTTAGGAGAAATTCCTCTAATTCCTACTGGTGGAGTCACCTTAGGAAATGCTAAAGAATTTATCAAAGCAGGTGCAATTGCTGTAGGTTTATCAGGGAAATTATTTCCAAAAGATTTAATAATTGCTCAAAATTGGGAAGCGATCGCGAGACAAACTCAGGCCCTAGTTAGAGAACTTTCAGCAAACAATTGAATCTGAAAATTAATCAAAATAATCTACTTCTAAATTACACCATTATTGTGTTTTGATTAGGTATAAAACATGAAAAACTTAGTTAGTTCTAAAAAATGGTATCAAGTTGGTAAAATATGTGCTGCTACAGCACTAACTATTACAACTTTTTTATCCTGGTCAATACCAACCAAAGCTAGTGGATGGGAAAATCTAATTGCCACGAGAATGTTAGAATTACAACAATCAGCGGAACGTTGGATTTCAATTGACTTATCAACCCAAAGATTAATTGCCTGGGAAGGAAATAAAGTAGTTTATGCAGTCGTAGTTTCCACAGGTAAATCATCAACTCCTACTCGCTTAGGTACTTTCAGAGTACAAACAAAATATCGCACTGCCAGAATGACCGGAGCAGATTATGACGTGCCCGACGTTCCTTATACTATGTATTATGATGGGGGAATGGCGATTCATGGTGCTTACTGGCATAATATGTTTGGTACCCCAGTTAGTCACGGTTGTACGAATGTAGCAGTCAATCACGCCAAATGGTTATTTAACTGGGCATCAGTGGGGACACCTGTAGTAGTACATGAGTGAAAGAAAAAAGGGCGTTGCTGAAGGGCGTGTATGATATTAATTTTAATTACTTAGGAGGATTGAGTCAGGAGAAAGAAAAGTGCTTTTCCTGAAATTAAGTAAAGAGAACATCTAATTTTGCCATTCAAAGAATGACTCTTAATTTACCTAAATTACTAAATTATTTATTTCATACCTCAAATCACCAAGGCCGAAAAAAGTAACAAAAATATATATGCGTATTCTAGCCATCGGAGATATTCACGGTCATTCCAGAGCATTTGATACATTGATTGCAGCAGTTAAGCCACGATTAGAGGATGTTATTATTACTCTTGGTGACTATGTAGATAAAGGTCCAGATTCTCAAGGAGTGATTAATCGATTAATTGCACTTTATGAAACTGGGCAACTTGTAGCCTTACGTGGCAACCATGAATTAATGATGATGAGGTCTCGTGATTGTTCGCAATATGAAGTTCGCTGGCATAATTCTGGTGGCAAGGAGACTTTAGCTTCTTATTCAAAATCTGGTAAATCTCAACTAAAACATATTCCAGACGAACATTGGTATTTCCTTGAGAATATCTGTGTAGACTGGTGGGAGTCAGACGAACATTTTTTTGTTCATGCGAATGCTGCTCCCGATCTATCTCTGAATGAGCAGTCAGAGTACAAGCTTTTTTGGGAAAAACTTGATAACCCCATGCCTCACTTTTCAGGAAAAACAATGGTTTGTGGTCACACAAGTCAAAAAAGTGGTAAACCTCTTAATGTCGGTAACACTATTTGTATTGATACCAGAGTTTATGATGACGGTTGGTTGACTTGTTTGGATGTCAGTAGTGGTAAACTTTGGCAGGCAAATAAAAAAGGTAAGTTGAAAACAGCGTTAATAGATGATTTTGCAACTCGTCAAACATAAAAAACGATGGGAGTAAAGTTCCCGGAAGATTTATCCCCTGATTTAATAACGACTCGCGGGTAATAAAGTGGCGTTACTTTCCGGTTTGGTTTTCAATGTACCTCCTATTGAGACTTACACAACTTAACTGGTAAAATTAGACTATAATGCTTGTAAATCAATAATTTTACGTCGAAGCGCTCGCTACGGGACTTACACAAAATTTTAGAGCTGCCGAAATCAAGTAAATATTAAG
>NZ_JAAHGK010001134.1:0-2503 GCF_010672505.1 Okeania sp. SIO2B9
TGTTATTGGTATTTCTTCAACTCTTTTACGCTGGTCTTATGGCAATAGAGGAGCTAAAACAATACCAATACAAAAGCAAAGAGATTATTTACAAATAATCCATGATAGTGGCGAACATCTCCTAGAATTAATCAATGATATTCTAGATTTATCTCAAGTAGAAGCTGGCAAAGCAGTTTTAAATATCGGTGATTTTTCTCTCTCTAAATTAAGTTATGAACTTTGGCAAACTTTTAGAGAAAAAGCAGAAAAAAACGAAGTAAAATTAACTTTAGAACAAACAATAAATCCACAACTAGATCTATTTACTGCCGACCAAAGGCGAGTTAAACAAATTCTCTTTAATCTTCTCAGTAATGGAATTAAATTTACTCCTAGTGGGGGGAGTGTCATACTTAAAGTTATCAGAGACAAAAATACAGCAATTTTTCAAGTAGAAGATACCGGTATAGGAATTTCTGAAGAGCAAAAACCATTATTATTTAATAAATTTCAACAACTAGATTCTCCTTATAATCGTCAGCAAAGTGGTACGGGTTTAGGTCTGGCTTTAACAAAACAATTAGTAGAACTTCATGGTGGAATTGTTGAAGTAGAATCTGCTATTGATTTTGGCTCTACTTTTACAGTGAAATTACCAGCACAACCCCTAACATTAAAAAATGAAGAATTAAAACAAAAAGAAGAAAATTCACCTAATATTTTATCCTTGCAAGGTAGTGTAGTGTTGATTGAGCAAGAAGAAGATGTTGCCACAGTAATTTGTGATATTTTGACAGCAGCAGGATTAAAAGTTGTATGGATAATAGAAGGTTCTACAGCAGTGGAGCAAACTATTTTGTTGCAACCTCTTGCTGTAATTGTAGATATGCAATTACCAGGAATGGATGGTGTAGAAATTATCCAGCAGTTACGCACAACAAATAGTAGTGAAAATCCAAAAATTCTGGCATTAACTACTTTTGATCAACAAATAGATATGGAATATTGTTATACTGTTGGTGCAGATGAATGTTTGACTAAACCAATTAATCTCGAATATTTATTGAGTAAAATGATAGACTTGCTGACCAAATAAGAATTCAGTCATAGGTAATTGGTAATATACCTGACCAGTATGGTAATTTCTATAAGTAAGTTTCAAGTATTTAATAACTTTTGTTGTTTTCATAGTTATTTGAAACTTTCAAATATCTTATTACTATTACTTTTAAAATGGTATAATCATATTTTATTTGTGGAGCTTACAGCACTTTTCATTTAAGTAGACTACGAAATTATTTTTGCTTAAGGAGTGGGGAGCAGAAAAATGCTTTAGCCACTATAGTCTATCTATGTGAAAATTCCTATAATATCAAATTAATATGAAGTTGTATAGAATAATATTTTAATCAGAGTTGATTGTAGATCGGGAGATACAAGTTAATAAATGCAGCTTCACATAAAATTGGTATAACACCTAAAACCTAATATTATATCCGGTTGAATAATTATAAATAACGACGGAGGAGTCAAGAGAGAATAAAAAGGAAGAGGATCAGAAAGTTTTTTATTACTAATTATCCGGACTTGATATAAAGTCTAATACCTAACACCTAACACCTAATTCTGTACAGCCTCATATAAAATTGGTATAATTCCTGATACTGACTACATGAATTTATCTCTACTTATAATCTATAAATCAGCTCTAACATCTATACAAAATAATTATTTAACCATGACTAATAAATACTCCGATCTATCATTACCACAAGGTTTAATCATTTCTTGTCAAGCTCCCACTGACTCCCCTTTAAATCATCCAGAAGTTATTGCAGCTATGGCACAAGCATCTATAAATCAGGGAGCTTCAGCAGTGAGAATAGATACACCATCCCATATTCGAGCAGTGCGACAGAGAATTACTCAACCAATTATTGGTTTGTGGAAGCAACAAATACCAGGATTTGAAGTTTATATTACGCCCCAATTTTCAGATGCAGAAGCGATCGCCAAAGCAGGAGCAGATATTATTGCTGTTGATGCTACTGCCAGAAAACGTCCGGGAGGAGAAACTTTAGCAACATTAATTACTCGTATTCATAATGAATTAGGAAAATCAGTAATGGCCGATGTAGATACTATAGAAGCAGCACAACTAGCTGTAGAAGAAGGTGCGGATTTTGTCGCCACTACTCTGTATGGTTATACTGAGCAAACAATCACAAAATCTCCTCCTGGTTTTGAGCTGTTAAAACAGATAGTAAAAAACTTAGAAGTGCCAGCAATTTGTGAAGGAGGTATTGCTTCTCCCACAATGGCAAAAAAAGCTATGAATTTAGGAGCTAATGCTGTAGTTGTCGGGACAGATATTACAGGAATTGATAGTAAAGTCAAAGCTTACAAAATGGAGATGATTTCTTAAATTAGCTAAATACGCTAATTATTTAATGCGCTTTTATATCATGTCCGGTTGAATACTTATAAATAAATAACGGATGAGTCATAATTCAGGAGGAAA
>NZ_JAAHGK010001135.1:0-2497 GCF_010672505.1 Okeania sp. SIO2B9
GCGATGAAGTGATCGTGGAAGGGCCTCTAAAGTTTTTTCAACAAAGGAAGTATTCAACAATTAATAATTAATTATTAATTATTCGGTAATACTAATGTAAGTATTCAGCTCTTAGTAGTCAGCACTTCCCTGCGGGATACTACGCAAATAGCAAATAATGAATAATTACTTCTCAGGTTGAAGGAGCATACATTGGCAGTAACTTTTAATTCTCTCTCAATTTTTCAATTGCTTTGACTGTCTACTCTCATAAATAGCTGAATGCTGAATGCTGAATGCTTACATATTAATTAACTACAGGAGTAATTTGAACAATGCTAAAACTTAAATACAGAAAAGTAATTTTTTTGATTCTTATTGCTATTCTTGCAGGGGGATCGATGGCTGCTTATTCTCAATCAGAAACTAATTTTTTGCTCAAAACAGTAGAGTTAGTTATGTTTCAACAAGTAGCGACAATTGTAATTTATCTCAGTTGTTTTGGTTGGGATATATTGCGTAGTCGTTAACGAAGTCAGAAGTTACCCTACCCCTAAACCCTCTCAGGACGGGAAATAGAGGATGTGAGGAACTCTCCAAAAATATTTGGCCTTAAAAGGTAGGGTTGCGCAACCCAATTATTTTGATAAATAAGTTGAAATGCAAAAGTTTTCTGAATTTTTATCTGATAAAGAGCGATATCAGCGATATGTTTATCTAGCGATCGCTCTTTTTCCTATTATTGGCAGCTACTTTTTGAATTTTGGGCTGAAGATACCATTTATAGGATGTCCACTGTTACGTTTTATAGGTATTCCTTGCCCTGGATGGGGGTTAACCCGCTCCCTGATGGCATTTGCACGAGGAAATTTGAGTCAGGCGATCGCTTATCATTTATTTGGGCCTGTATTTTTTGTTGTGTTTATAATTGCAATTTTACATATTGTTTTGGAATTAATAAATAATCGAAAAATCCGAACATTTTATGTACTTTTAATTCAAAATCATCATTTTCAGATTTTTTGTTTTCTAGTTTTATTTGGTTATCATGGAACACGACTACAAGAGTTGTGGAAAACTGGAGAAATTTATAATTTTTTGATTCATTCCACCCTGGGAAATTGGTTATTTGGGGTTATTAGTTAAGTGTGGGGACTGTAGGGAGATGGTGAATTTGGAGGTAAATTTCCATCTTTTTCCCCTATTCTATTTCTCTAGTGCAGAATGGCAGAAATAACTAACCAGTTAAAAAATCCTAAAAGCTTTACCAAGGAATACTTTTGACCTTTAACTTCCGCGTGGGAACGGGTAAGATGCTCATTCCACAAAACTATTAAAATCATCCCGCATTTATGCAACGCCTAATATGAAATATAAAAAAGAATGCTACGAATAATTTAGCTGGTTAAAAAACTTTACTGAAAAATCGTGGTCTAAAGCCTCCCATTTTTTTATTGGCATATTTGAAAATGGGTTTTTCTGTTGTGAATGTGGAGTATCGACGGAAGTAATTTACTATTTGATATAATTTCTCTAGTCAAACAAAATAATTAATTAGCAATGAATCTACAAGAACAAAATTGGACTAACCTATTCGGAAATCATACCCCAGAAGGAATAGCTTGGTATGGTATTTGGACTAGATATTCTCTAGAATTAGAAGTTATAAACTCTTTTCAAGGTATCAGAAAATTCTCAGCTAATCAGGATAAAACAGTAATTACTCACCACAATAGCTATACTTATGCTGATGGTAGTACAGAAGAAAAACAATGGCAAATAGAGAAAGAAATTGCTAATAAACCAGATGGAATCATTCATCCGGCATTTCAATCAATGAGGACATTATCTTTCAGTAAAGAAGCCAAAACTTGGATGTGCCCACAATTAAAAATAGGGTATCGTTTTGGTTGTGAATTATTTTTCCAGCATCAAAATTTTCGGACTAGCGTTGCTTCTATGTATGGAGAGAATGGAGAACTAGCAGGACTTACACAAATTCGCGAGCATCTCAATAGTTATCCTGACCAAAAACCAGGAGCAGAATTAAAGAATATATCAGGAAATTGGGTGGGAAAAAAACAGTCTCTGACACCAGATTTACAAATTTCTCAAGAACCAGAACCGACAGAACTTAAGTTAGATCCAACTGCAGGTAAAAATCCAACATTTTTTCTACCTGATGGTATAGTTATAAATGTTCCTGAAAAGGTAAAAATAGGAGAAGAATTTGAACTGGTAGTAGGTAAGATGGTAATTGAAAATAAGTATAAACGAATGATTATTAAATACGATAAAGATGGCAAATTTATTCAGTTAATTTCTGAAGTATTTGACCAGAAAAATTAAACTAAAAAAATAGTGGTAGGTCATTTCAGTTATTAGTTATCATTTTCTTTGTGGGTTTAATACCCCACCGTCAACGGGGGTGTTCAAAATTACTTGGGGGAGCGTAGACGCGGAGCGGCCCTTCGTTGACTATCCCCATGTAATTTTCCTCCTGTCTCCTGTCTCCTGT
>NZ_JAAHGK010001136.1:0-2493 GCF_010672505.1 Okeania sp. SIO2B9
TGTTAACACCTGCTGGGAAAAATTAAGCTCAGGATTAAGAGTTTTGTCTAAATAATCCAAGAAGGTAGGTTCAGCAATAAAACCATTTTTAATCCCTTCAATAATGCCACATCGCTTGGAGAAAGCAGGCTCTGTTTTGAGGTATTTTGTATCTGCCCAAATAAACAGAGGACTATGATAAATACCAAAGTGATTTTTACCACTTAAACCATTAACCGCTTGTTTATTACTGAGGGTACTATCAGTTATACCAGTCATGGTTGTAGATACTTCGACAAAGTGAATTCCACGATAAATTAATCCAGCAACCAAACCGACGACATTTCCTACTGTTCCTCCACCAAAGGCAATTAATAGAGATTTTTTAGATACACCTTCATTAACTAATGTTTCACATATTTGCTCTAAGACTGAGAAATACTTACTTTTCTCACCAGCGGGAACCATTTCTAGAAGACATCTGTATTCCGAATTCAGTTCGTGGAACAGTTCCTCTCCGTAAAGTCCAAACATATTTTGCTCACAAAAGAAAAAGATTTTGTCTATCTCGTGTTTTGACAATTCTTTGAGAAAATGTTCTTTAATATCGTATCCGAAATAAAATGGACTGGGTTTTTCCAGCTCGGTGCTGAGTTCAACCATTTTTCCTGGAGTCCATTCTTGTGTAATGTTATAGTCAACCATGATTTTTCCTTTGTTGATAAAGTATTAATTGCTTATATTTAGATAGTGAACTAATTAAGATAAAATGTCAGTAGATTCAATCTACAATTTCCTACAATATCCGATCACGTTGTAGTCTGACCTTAATTTCACCAGCTAATTGTCTAGCTTGAAGATTGGGATTACCATGTTTACTACACCATTGGCGAACAGTTTGGGGTTGCACTCCCATCAACTCAGCAAAATCATCTCTGTTAAAACCTTCTAACTTCTCCTGTAGTTCAAAGAGTAGTTGAACTGGGTTATAATCAGATACTTGTATTCTTGCTAAATTGAATATTGTTTTAGGCATTATCTCAATTTCCTTTTGTTTGCAACATTGGTAAATCAACTCAAATGACCTTCTCCAAACCTTAACGGCGAGCGCTACAAAGTTAGCTTTCTCAAACTTAGGGATAAATTATTAATAAAAAAAGTTATTAAGCGGGATTTGCTAATAGCAAGTTTTTCCAAGCTACTTCGACTTAAATAAATCATTATTTTGTTGAAATTTTCTACTTAGGGTTTGCTGATTAAATCTAAAAGCATTGACGTATAAAGGTTGAGCGCATTTTTTTAGTTAAAAAAAGTGCAAGCTTAATGGTCGTAATGGTTCAAAAAATTAGCATTTTAGGCGCATAGTTGCGCAGAATAATCCCTTGATTATTCTTCCTCCTACCTCCTCTATAATTTCCATTTTTCCTGTCTCCTACCCTTACCCATAAGACTTTTTCAACAAACCCTACTTAAACTTAGTTTAGAACCGGAGCTACTAATTGAGATATATTCTCAATATTTTTTTAAGTTATCAATAAAATTGATAACTTTGGGGTTTATTAAGAATAGTCTGCGATCGCAAGTCAAACTTTTAGCAGCAGTTTTATATCATGTCTGTTTAATTAGTTACAATAAACAAAAAAGTTGGGAAACGATCGGATAAGTATTGTCTCTAAATACTCTCAATTATCATGGAATGTTCTTTGTGTGGAGTATGGGGAGTGTGGGGGGCAAAAATCTTGTCTACAGTTATCAAAAAAATGTATTTTTCAATACACTTTTCTCCGATAAAAGCAGCTCCAAGACTTACATACACTATATTTCGGGCAAATACTGAAATGACCCTTACCAGAAAATCATCTTACCAATTACCAATGCTGAAATGCGGCGTTGTCAGAAAAGAAGATGATTCAGAGAATGATCAGCGTGTAAAGTTCAAGGAGGAATGTAATTGAATGTCCAGAATACCACAGTCACCACATCCATAAAAATGGTCACGTGAAAAGGTAAGCAAAATTATATCTGTGTCAAGTGTGGCCGTCAGTTGCTCACAGAATATCAACATAGAGGATAGAGTGATGATCTCAAGCGCAACTGCTGGAAAATGTATGTTAATGGCATGGGTTTTCGTGCCATAGAGATAATTACAGGAGTTTCACGCACAACGATTATGGATGGGGTCAAACTTGTGGGAACACTTCTACCAGATGCCTATGAGGCAGAAACTATCCCAGAGGTAGGAGAATTGAATCAACTAGAAACCTTTGTCGGAAAAAAAATCAAATCTGGCACAGGAGCTGCTGTAGACAATTTTCCAGCGGGTATTTTAGGCTTGTTGTAGGTGACCATAGTGCAGAAACATTTATGGTATGATGGCAGACTATTTTCTGGTGGCAATGTTACTTTTGGGTGAGGGATGGTAATCCAGTTTATACTAAATTTATTCCGGCAGGAGATCAGATTGTGAGCAAGACTTACATGACTGGTGTAGAGGGAGAAAATACACGCGCTACG
>NZ_JAAHGK010001137.1:0-2486 GCF_010672505.1 Okeania sp. SIO2B9
AATTAAATTTTTAATACTTGTAAAAAAGGTATGGTAAGGCTTAAATATGCGTGATTTTTTGCAGGTTTCACTGTTATTAGCTTATTCTTTATAAGAATTATAAAAAAGGTGATTATGCCTGTATTAATTATTTTTAACAATGGAAGTTTCACCTCAATATAGCATCACTTTTAGTAATTAGTATAAGAGGAAAAAAACTTATATGTAGCAATAATTCATCTGCTACTTAAAATTAGTAGGGAGTGGTGCATAACTCCCTACTTAATTAACTTAGTTAAATCTGCTGCAACTCATCTAAACGAGCCAAAACTTCTTGACTATGAATAGGCGGTCTTACCCCGAGAAAAATCTCCTGCAACATCCCATCTGGATCGATAATAAAAGTATGTCGCATTGAGAAAAAATTCATCCATGAACCGTAAGCTTTGTTAAACTAAGCCAGGTAAGTTACCCTACCCGACTCGTCTTCAGAACCGGACGTGAGACTTTCACCTCATCACGGCTCCTCTCTTAAACGTCCCTTTTCATGGGCACATCCCTGTCTTAGTGTCAACATATCGTCAACCCATAAATAATCTTCAGGTAAGTCCTGTAACTTTAGTTCTGCGTATGTCTTTTTATCTAAGGCAGTTTTAGTATCGTGGCAATGTCGGTGCAATAGTTGTTTATTTTTATATGTGTTGTCACCACCTTCAGACCTTGGTTTTATATGGTCAACTTCAATTAGGTCGTTTGGTCTAAAGGTTAGTCCACAAGATGCGCATTTATTCTTTTGCCGTTTTAACAGCGTTGTGACTTCTTTCCTTACGCCTGGATGTTTTCCAATTCTGCTGCTCCAATAAGTCCAGTCACCGTCATAGGGTGATTTATTATCTTTTACTTTAATATGCCGTATAATAGGTACATCAAAGTGCAGATTTAGTATATATTCGCCTTCGTTAAGTACCCAATTTCTGATTCCTTTTATGCTGGGGAAATACTTTTTCTTAACCCAAATGGCTGACTTATTCGGATGCCTCCTACTTGCCCATCTCCATAGCCTTTTCCATAGGAGGTCATCAATTTTTTTGAATATCTCCTTACTGACTACGGCTGAAAAGTAGTTAGCCCATCCTCTTATTACCGGATTTAATTTAGCTATTAGAGCTTTAGTAGGGGCAGTTTTGTGAGAATCACATATATCTGCCAGTTTCCGGTAGTGAGTTTTGATACTTTTAGAGGAGGGTTTTATCAGTGTTTTAAATCCTTGTTTAGTTGACTTAACCTTCCATTGCCTAACTGTAAAACCTAGAAAATCAAATCCAGGCTGATTCCCTTCATATTCTTCCAGGGTATGGGCAATTTTGGTTTTTCCTGGTTTTAGTTCTAGTCCTACCTGGTTTAACCATTCCTGTATTACGGCTTTTGCTTGCAGGACTACTTTGATATCTTCGTGAAGGATAACGAAGTCGTCAGCATAGCGTATTAGGGAGAGACTTTGACGTTTGTATTTCTTTGCCATTGCTCTTCCATTAGGATGTCTAATCGGGAGTTTTTCGGCAAATTCCATTACTCTTTCCTCTAGACCGTGTAAGGCGATGTTTGCTAGTAGGGGACTAATTACACCTCCCTGTGGTGTACCTTCCACAGATTTTAGGAATTGTTTATTATCAAACACTCCAGACTGTAACCATTGTTTAATTAATCGTCTGTATGGTGAATGACCTAATTTCCTCAGCAGTGCATCATGGTTAATTCGGTCGAAACATTTGGATATATCTGCATCAAGCACATATTTGGGTTTATGGTTAATGCTTATATAGATAGCCTCTATGGCATCATGGGTTGACCGTCCTGGTCTAAAACCATAACTGTTGGGTTCAAAGCGTGCCTCCCACTCTGGTTCCATACCTAACTTAACCAAGGCTTGTAATGCACGGTCGTACATCGTAGGGATTCCAAGTAGTCGCTTTTCATCCCTGCCTGGTTTTGGTATCCAGACTCTGCGGGTTGGGCTTGCTTTGAGGTGACGTGATGCGAGTAGATTCACCAAGTTGAATCGCTGCATTGGAGATAGATTTTTAATACCATCTACTCCAGCAGTTTTCTTGCCTTGGTTATCCTGTGTCACGCGCCTAACAGCTAGCAACCTTGCGTAATAGCTTTTGGTCAGAAGTTTTTGGTATCTGTGCATCTTGCGGAATTCGCCACTCATGGATGCTCTGTAAATCAATTTTTGTAATTTGAACACAGATTTCTCTACCTTCTTCCAATTAATATCCTTCCATTTAAGGTTAGGATTAATTGAAACTTGTGAGGGTATATCCTCTGTATCCCATGCTACGCTTAAAAATGGTTTAGGATTACCTAAGTTTCTTTTCAGTGTTTGAGCTTTGTTCATTACTATTCATTGCCTTACATTACGTCTAACAGTGGATACGTCTGCAAATTAATGCTTCTTATCCAATCCTACTCTCCCTAAGACCTACAACCTTTGTGTAGATTTA
>NZ_JAAHGK010001138.1:0-2485 GCF_010672505.1 Okeania sp. SIO2B9
GCGCTGTGCGCAGGCAACAGCTCATCTGGCAACAGCTCATCTGGGGGAATAAAAAACCGATAATATCAGGCTTTTAGCTATTGGACAGTTACTGTAATTTGTAAATATGCCAGCGCACATTGCTATAATTTTAATTATATCAAATCCGTTTAATTGGGCATAAAAAAAATCTTCAATCGTCATAACTACCCTCATCTTTGTAATTCTTTCTCCTCCTGACTCCTGACTTCCCCTCCCAGGAGGGGAAGTCAGGAGGACCTCCTCAGGAGGGAATAAAGAATCAGAAACAGGATGTAGAAGGAGAAAGTTTTTTGGTCGCGTAAAGGTCACGGAGTTCTATAGAACTTTCATCAGGACATGATATCATACCTCAAATCACCAACGCCAGATGAATAAAGTGCAGGTAGTTTTTCTTTGGCAATTTTAGGACTTACCCATGATATTAAGTCCGGTTAAACAGTTATAGAATGGTTACAGCACTTTTTAGGAAGCGTGAAGTACAGCTTATTAATTCTCTGTTGCCTGTTGCCAGATGAGCTGTTGCCTGATGTCTAATCATCCTGTATGCAACAAAGCCTCGATCATCACCTAAAATCAAACCACTACTTCTGAAATAAAATCTTCATATTTACCGTTAGCAGCTCTAGGAATTTCATCAACATACAAAAGCTTGACTTGGAATTGATTTTTTAAATCTGCGCAAATGTGTTGATGGAGAATTGCTTCCTCATTCTCAGTTATTGCTCTGGAAAGCACCATCCGAACTTCAATAACTTCCACACTTCTCTGTATAACCTGAATCTGGAGAATAGGACCTAATTTAGCCCAATTACTGAGTATATATGAAGGCCAAATAAGATCCCCCGATGGCAAAACCAGTAGATTACGGCTTCGTCCTAATATTCGTCGCAACACTGGTAGTTTTCGGCCACAGGAACAATATTCACCCACTTCTGCATAATCTCCAATTTCGTAGCGAATAAAGGGCATGGCATAGTTATGAAGATCTGTTAGTACTACCCGCCCAATTTGACCAGGAGCACAAGGTTGGTCATTTTCGTCTAAAATTTCTACGATCACGCTTTCAGACTGAATATGATAGTGTTCGTGTTTGGGACACTGCAGAGCAATCAGACCAATTTCCTGACAGCTATAGATATCAACAACGCAGATGTTCCAGACAGCTTGACAAACCTAACGTATTTCCGGGGTCACAACTTCTCCAAATGTGCTGAGAGCTTGAAGATTTGGTATTTTTATTCCTTTCTTCTTGGCTTGTTTTGCTAAAGCGAGAATATTAGAAGGGTAAGTTAGTATATGCTCGGGATTTTCCTTTTCTAACCAAGCTAACTGTTCTGCAATTGTTTTACCACTATCCAATTCTACGAGCGCACCACTGGGAAAAGCATCAGCCCAAATTTTCTTACCCTCTTGTTTTTGCTTGGACTGTCGTAATTTAGAGCGAGGCACTCGAATAGCTGCCACTTTTGCCGAAAAGTTACGCTGATGCCATAGATGACTGCGAAGATTTAATGCTCGGTAAAAAATTCCTTTTGTTTTGGTTGTTTGAAAAGTAATTGGTCGCCCTGTAGAGCCAGAAGTTTGACTTTCTGAAGTAGGCAAATGTTCTTTGGGTAAGGCAGTGCTAATCATCTCCTTGCTTTGCTGTTGAATATCCTGACGAGTCAGAATCGGAATCTGCTGTAGGTCACTATAGTTGAGGAAGCGATCGCGTACTTCGAGTAAAACACCCAGTCGTTGACGATAGAAGGGAACAGTGTGATCAGCATGGGCAAGGAGTGCTGTGAGTTGGAACATCTGCCACTTTTGGATTTCTTCAGGAGACCACCATTGAGTTTGTTCTAACTGATATTGCAAGGCCAAAAGCAAGGAATTGTTAGGGTTTGGTAAGGCTGGCCAAATAACTCCTTTGATCGCAGAAATAGGAATTGGCATATTTAATTAAAGAATTGTTGGTTTTGTTTTATTAGTTTTTATTAATCTAGCAGGGAGAGCATTAAATTCCTGATTTGAGAGCTTGGAAAAATTCTAATTCCCAACACAGATAATAGTGATTCTCTTCAATGCGATAGCTCAGATATTGTTCAATTCCCTCTAAAATTTTGGAGTTGTCAGTTTTGTCAATACCAAACAGTAACTTACAGAAGTTCACCATATCTTCTCAGCTATCAAACTGCCAATCAAAGGAAATTGCTTGATGAACAAGCACTTGAAAACCTACTGTTTCTAACTGATTGGCAGTATTTTTGTCCCAAAATGCACCCTGATGCCCCATAGAGTTGTATCGATCAACAAAGATATTTAAAAAGTCAGCTACTTTCGATCCTTTCCTGACATCTGCCAGACAACAAATTCCTCCTTGAGCAAGTAAACGGTAAGCCTCTTGATAAAAACCAAACTTATCATCTACATGATGTAAAGCAGCTAAACTAATCACCCGATCGATACTTTCTGAAAGCAAAGG
>NZ_JAAHGK010001139.1:0-2483 GCF_010672505.1 Okeania sp. SIO2B9
TCAAAAATAAAAATTAAATCCTTTTTTCTTTCTAAATATTTATCTTTCCCGTCTTCCATCACCTATTCAGCAACTCTGGCAACAAGTTTAACTATTTTGTGTCTGAAGAGACAGACTTCTTAAGCAAGACAATTTATTTAGCGATCGCTTTTATTCCCTGTTATGTATATATGTATATAGATACGAATCACTTCACTTTTACTTAGTTAATCGCTTTAATACAAAATCATAATCGTACCTGGGTACTAATAATTACATCCTGGAGAAAAAAAATTTTGTGAACCATAAGCATAAGATCAGGGTTATAATTATGCTTAAAGATGTAGACTAAAATTATGCCAATAACTTGCACTTGAGCCATCAATATTCATAACTCTGATGTTTGAAGCCAAACACTGAATAATCCGAAATTGAGTCAGGCAAAAATGAAGAAAATACTCAAGCACTAAAATATGTAACTTCTACCTCTACCTATTTACTATTTAAAGTATTTATTCTCATTCAATTCTCAGCAAATAGTATCTACCTATTCAATTTTATCTCTTACTTTAGGGCTGATTAGGCTAAAATAGAATTTGATGAAAATATATAAAGTTGTTCTTCAGGTGAGAGGCCATGATATTTGAATAACTCACAGACTTGTAACTTAAATTTTCCTATCATAAATGTTAGAAAGAGATCGAGCCGTTATAATCGCGAGATTTAACTGTGAGAGTGTCAAAGAAATTCAATTATGATTATGTCCAAAGCCAAAAATTGGGTAACCAAAGACATTCGTATAATAATGCTTGCATAAGCAAACATTACCATGAGGTATATTCCTCTACCCCAGAAACACTCTAGCTTACTATAAAGTCACACTATGACCACTTTCAATATGTACATGGCTGCCGCAACCAAAACTAAAAGCACTGATGTCTGCACTTATAGAGAGATTGCTAAATTGAACACATCAGCAATTATGGCTTGTGGGTTGACAATGACCTACCAATCTGGAAAACAGTCATACCAGGTACTGAAGAATATTGACTTGACAGTAAACAAAGGTGATGTCCAGTTATTGATGGGACCATCTGGTTCTGGTAAAACTACTTTGCTGTCAATCTTAGCAGGATTATTAACACCCACATCTGGTAGAGTCTGTCTCCTGGGACAAGAAATCACTAAAATGTCCAGAAGCCAACTAGCCAAGTTTAGACTTAAGAATATTGGCTTTATCTTTCAGGGATTTAATTTGTTCCCTGCATTGACGGCAACAGAAAATATAGAAGTGGCTCTGAATATGAAGGGTATTAAAGGTAAGGCAGCAAAACATGAAGCTCAAATACTTTTAGAGCAAGTAGGACTAGCGCCCCAGGCCAAGTTACATCCAAGAGATTTGTCTGGTGGCCAAAAACAAAGAGTGGCTATTGCCCGCGCACTATGTGGAAGTCCTAGGGTAATCATGGCTGATGAACCCACAGCAGCATTAGATTCTCACAGTGGTCATACAGTTATTGAGTTACTGCGTCGTCTTGCGAAAGAAGGTGGTTGTACAGTGTTAATGGTAACTCACGATCCTAGAATAGTAAGTTCTGCTGATAGAGTAGTTTATCTTGAAGATGGGGTTGTACAGGAAAATAAACAACTATCCGATCATATTCTGTAATTTTAGTAATATATTCACATCTAGAATTATTGTAACTTTCCAGATATTAATCTAACCCTGGGAACTCATTTTTTTTGTTTACTTTTCTTTTTCTTTGTTTTTGTTGGCTACTTCTATATTGTTTTATTTAATTGTAAAATTTGTTCCTCGATAACACCCTTGAAAAGAAGTTAAATTAGTATTAGTAATTTGCTCAAGCTTAGTTACTAATGAGGCAGTACTAGGATGGTGGTGAAATTTATCCCACTGATAGGCAAATTCACCAATATAGCTACCTGTTCCTTGATAACTAAACTCTTCTATAGGTATCCCAGAAATACCAGAAATTTCTTGGTCATGATATCCATTAATAATTACTTTCTCTAATTTAACTTCTTTACCCAAACTAACATTCCAATGTACAGGTTCATAAGAAGAGAGAGCTAAAATGACAGGCTGATTTTTTCTTTCTATTTTGACATTAATAGTGCCTGTGGGATGATAGCCACCATGATGATCTGAGCGTGCCTCATAAACACCTACCAAGTGTAACTCCTTCTCTCCATTAGAAGTATTAAAAAAAGATGAAAAATTATTACTGCCTCCAACACCACAGGCAAACCCATCAACCACTCCTCTAGGCAATTCATTTTGATTAGCTTGCTGTTGAAATTTTGACCTAATTAATAACCAGCTACCAAAAGTAATACTAGCCATTAAAACACTGGCTGTTATAACAATTAAATATTTAATATTTTGGTCAAATAAGTTTATTCTCAGCCGCTTATTTTGAGAATAATTAAAATTTTGACTACTACCAGACGCTAGATCGACTTTTTCATCCAGACAAGCTAAT
>NZ_JAAHGK010000114.1:0-9656 GCF_010672505.1 Okeania sp. SIO2B9
TACCTACTAAAAAACTGTAGAATATCAACAGTTAATCAGCAATATTACCCAATCCATAACTATCAAATAAAGGATTTTTTCAATAATAATGTCAACCTCAACAATAGCAACAGAAACAGAAAGCAGTGTTCACTATCTTCATACTGCGAATAAACTACTCAGAGAAGGTGATTTAGCAGAAGCTGTTGATGCTTACCAACAAGTAATTAAACTTAATCCTAAATCAGTAGTAGCTTATCAAAACTTGGGAGAAGCTCTTAGTTTACAGGGAAATTTAGAAGCAGCAGCAAATATATATCACCAAGGAATTCAACTGCAACCAAACTATCCTTGGTCTTACTATAATTTAGGAGAAATTTTAATTAAACTAGATAGATTTGATGAGGCAGTTATTTATCTAAATCAAGCGATTGAAATTAATTCAGAATTTCCCAAATTTTATAGTAGTTTGGGATTTGCTTTGGCAAAACAAGGATTATTTGATGAGGCAATAGTTGCTTATCGTCATGCTATTGAAATTGATCCAAACTTTGCTTTAGTTTATCAATATTTAGGGGAAACTCTAGCAAATAAAAAAGAGTGGAATGAATCCATAGATGCTATTAATCAAGCTATTGAAATTAATCCTTATTTGCCAGAATATCATTTTAGTTTAGGTAAGGTTCTAGAAGACTCTGGTCAACTCGAACAAGCGGTTATTTCTTACCGTCATGCTCTTGATTTAAACCCAAATTTACCAGAAGCTTGCTATTATATTGGTCTAGGTTTAACTAAGTTACAAAAATGGGAAGAAGCCATTGATGCTTGTATGCAAGCTATTTCCCTAAATCTCAAAAATGCCGAAATTTATCATCATTTAGGAGCAGCTTTAGTCCAACTCAAAAAATGGGAAGAAGCTATTGCTGCCTATCAAAATGCAATTGAATTTAATCCTAATTCAGCAATAATTCATCATCAGTTAGCTTATGCTTTTGCTCAACTCAAAAAATGGGAAGAAGCTATAACTGAATATCGTGAAGTTCTCAAAATTAATCCTAATTCAGCAGTTGTATATGACCAGTTGGGAGAAGCATTAACAGAAATGGAAAAGTGGGAAGAAGCAATAAATTGTCATCAAAAAGCTGTCGAAATTAAACCAGATAATCAAAAGTTTAATCAGCATCTACAAGAGGCATTAGCGAGAAGACAACAACAGAATAAAACAGTAATAGACTCTCATTTGAAATTAGCAGAAATGATGGAACAACAAGGGTTTATTGAGGAGGCTATTTCTGCTTATCGTCGAGTGATAAATCTTAATCCCACTGCTGCCGATATTCACCATAAATTAGGATATGCTTTGGCAAGTTTGGAAAAGTGGAATGAAGCGATCGCTTCTTATAATAAGGCAATTGAACTTCATCCAAGTTCGGGTATTGTACATTATCATTTGGGCGAAGCTTTGACTAATTTAGGCTTAGATGAACAAGCAATATCTTCTTTAGAAAAAGCTATTGAACTTGCACCAAATTTATCTAGTGCTCATCAAGCTTTAGAAAATTTACAGGCAAAATCAAAGAATAGGGAGTAGGGAGTAGGGGAGTGGGGGAGTAGGGGAGTGGGGGAGAAGTAAACATAAGAATAATTAACATTAATTTGGGTAAAATTAGCAAAAAAATTCCATGGGCATAAGTTAATTACTTAATAACTGAAGTGTTGCTGAATAATTAAGGTAAAGATTCTCTCCTTTAAAGGAGAAACAAGCGGTCGGGGGATGGCGAGGTCTCCTCGCCATATCCAATCGACCAAGAGAGAAAAAATTTTCCTTTTATTAAATCCTCTTGCTTTTAGGGAGAGGTAATTATTAATTATTAATTATTAATTGTTCAACATCTCGCCACTCCCTACCTTCCCATTTCCCTATCTACTCAGTTACAAAGATATATGGCTATATGGCAAACTTTTTGGGATTTGATATTATCCGATGTCTACAAGTCAGGAAGTTCAACCAAAGCTGAAAGCTATTAGTTAACTGCTAGTTAAGTAGATAGGGAAAATTATTTGCATATCTACTACTAAGATATATTTTATGATGTCTGAATCTTCTCTTTTCCCTATCTCCAACAAATGTTAAATTACAGCATTTTTTAAAATAGTGAAATACAGTTGAATTGCAATTTATGTTCCCTATTCCCTATTCCCTATTTCCTGTTCCCTAAAACATAGAATTTTTTCCTCACACTTTTCAGGCATTACTACAACCTACATTCTGCACTTCAAAATCTAGTATAAAAAAGGAGTCAGAATTTCCTAGGTCATGGTCCGCAAACAGCAATTCTGCAATTCAGGAGGAAATAATAGAGGTAATTATCAATTATCAATTATTGAAATAGTATAAATACCTAGCAAGCTACCGATTTTTATACTACTTTTAATGTTATACCATTTTGAAAAAAGAATGTTACGAATAGTAAGAGCGATAAAAAGACAAGTGCAGGAGATGTCCCTGTGAGAAAGTGGTGCAACCCCGCGACGACAACAGTCGCACCTGGTAGCACACCAAGAGAAAAAGATAATTTACGCCTTAAAAAATGGTATTAAAGCCATTCCCATACGACTCCTGACTCCTAAGAAATACCCTAGATATTTGTAGCAAACATTTATCAATTTGGTATTACTTAAAAATAACTTTTTTAATCAAACTTATTTTATTTTTGTACGGAGCATATCGCCAACTTAAATCAAACCATAAACCCTTTTTCAACACACTTTTGTAATGAGAAAAAGTGTCAAAACTAGCCTTGCCATGATAACGACCAATACCACTATTGCCTACACCGCCAAATGGTAAAGATACTACTCCAAATTGCATCACAGTATCATTAATACAAACATTTCCAGAAGAAGTTTCTGTTAAAACTTGCTCTTGCTTTTGTTTGTTTCGAGAAAAGAAATAAAGTGATAGAGGTTTAGGACGAGAATTAACCATAGCGATCGCCTCTTCTAAATTACTGTATTCTAAAACAGGTAAAATAGGTCCAAAAATTTCCTCTTGCATAATTAACGAATCCCAAGAAACCCCCTCAATAATTGTTGGAGCAATGTAGCGATCCTCTGAATTAGTTTCACCGCCAATAACTATTTTTCCATTTTGCAGTAAGTTAGTTAATCTACTAAATTGTTTTTCATTAATAATCCGACAATAATCTGGACTATTAGCAGGATTTTTACCATAAAATTCAACAATATATTTTTTTATTTTATCTAATAAATCTGATTTAACTGCTTGATTTACTAATAAATAATCAGGAGCAACACAAGTTTGACCAGCATTAATAAACTTTCCCCAAGCAATACGTTTTGCCGTATATTCTAACTGAACATCAGAATCAACAATACAAGGACTTTTTCCGCCTAATTCTAAAGTAACAGGTGTGAGATTTTTAGCAGCAGCTTCCATCACTATTTTGCCTACCCTTGTGCCTCCAGTAAAGAAAATATGATCAAATTTTTCTGCTAATAACTGTTGAGTTATTTCTACTCCTCCTGTAACTGTAGCAATATAAATAGGGTCAAAAGTATTAGCAATTAAATTAGCCACAACCTCAGATGTATTAGCAGCTACTTCTGAAGGTTTAATAATTGCACAATTTCCTGCTGCAATAGCACCTAATAAGGGAGATATTACTAACTGAAAAGGATAATTCCAAGGACCAATAATTAAAACTACCCCTAAAGGTTCTGGATAAATTTTTGCTCCAGCAGGAAACTGTTCAATTGGGGTAGAAACTTTTCGATGTTTTGTCCAATATTTTAGTTTTTTAATTGCATTATTTATCTCTTTGACAAAACCAAGTTCAAAATAACCTTCAAAAGTTGGTCGATTCAAATCTGCTTTAATAGCAGCTATTATTTGTTCTCTATCGTCTGAAACAACCTGTTTTAAAAGTTTAAGTTGTTCTATTCTAAATTCAACATTTCTAGTTTTTCCTGTGGCAAAAAATTGACGTTGTTTATTTAATATCTTACTGATTAATGATTGGTTGAAATTCATAGTTTTTCTCTTAAATCAATCTGATATAGCGCTGTGCGCAGGCAACAGGCAACAGGCAACAGAACAGCTCATCTGGGGGAATAAAAAACTTATAATATAACCCACATTCCGCATCACAAAATGTAGTATCGAAGAAGGAGTCAGGAGTCAGGAGACAGGAGACAGAATTTTAGAAGAAAATCATAGCTGCAGTGATTGAGTAATCAATCAAGCAAGCAAGTATTTATGCTTAATTATTTACTCGGAATTTGATCAACGAAAAAAGTAATTGAGATGATTTGCATAGTATAAATACCTACCAAGCTACGGATTTATATACTACTTTTAATGCTACAAATTGACGTACGGAATGTGGGATATAAGACTTTTAGCTATTGGACAGTTCTTGTAATTTGTAAATATGCCAGCGCACATTGCTATATAGCAATTCCCAAAAAGCGTGAGGTACAAAATTTTAGGCTTGAGGGAACACCGGATCTGGGAACAGGGAACAGGGAATAAAAAGACAAAAAGATAACTGTACCTCACGACCTTGGGAAACGCTATACCAATTTTATGTGAAGCTGTGTTAGGTGGTAAGTAGTAGGTGCTAGGTGTTATACCAATTTGAAAAAAGAATGCTTAACTTAAGTAGCACTTCAGTTATTAAGTAATTAATACTCTTATTCAATAACTTTTTTGATAATTACCACGCCAATTATTGTTAATTATTCTTATGTTTATTTATCCCCTACTCCTCCACTCAATAAAATGTAGCAAACATTTATCAAAATAATTAGGCCGAAAACCCCGCCTTTTAAGGCGAAATATTTTTGGAGGGCGACTCAAATCCCCTACTTCCCCTCCTGGGAGGGGGAGGGGCCAGGGGTGGGTTAACTTCTAACTTCTAACTTCTGACTTCTGACTTCGTTAAGTCAGGTGCCATAGAATTATTTTTTCCTTCTTCCTTCTCTCCTAGATAACTAAAGCCTTCTTCCTTCTTCCTTCTCTCCTAGATAACTAAAGCCTTCTTCCTTCTTCCTTAAAAAAACTATTCAACTTGACTAAGACGACGTAAATTCAAAATATCGCTCATATTTTTAATCTGAGTACAAGTCTTTTCAAATTGTTGACGACCGCTCACTTCAATACATAGATTAATAATTGCTGGGTGACCGGGATTTGTTTTAACTTGAGCATTTTGGACATTAACATTATTATCCATCAAACGAGACAAAATATCTTTCAAAACTCCCACTCTATCCATCACTTCTATACAAATATTAACTGGATAAGTTTGAGGTCTTCCTTGATTTTCATTAGTAGAATTCCAACTAACAGGAACTAACCTTTCTCCGGGTACATTTTCCACATTAGAACAACCTTGACGATGAATAGAAATACCATGAATGCGAGTTACACTACCAATAATAGGTTCACCTGGAATAGGATTACAACAACCAGCCAAATGATACATTAAACCTTCAACTCCAGCAATGGGATGAGATTTATCTGAAGATGAAGTTTGAGTTGGACGAGGTAGCATTAAAGTAGATTTATGCTCAGAAAATTCTTTACAAATATCTGAATTTTTCTCAACTTGTGTGACTTCTTTAGTTGCATCTCGTAACCGATTAACTACTAAATTTAAAGTTACTTCACCGTAACCTAAAGCTGCTAGTAAATCTTCCACATTATGGTAATTAAATCTCTCAGCAATAAGTCGCATTTGCTCAGACTTGAGTAAAGATTCAAAACCTTTTTTACCCAATTCTTTTTCTAATAATTCTTTTCCTCTAGATATATTTCCTTCCCGATGAGAGCGTTTATACCACTGACGAATCCGGTTTCGCGCCCCACCAGTTACAACAAAATTTAGCCAATCTAGACTAGGATGCCCATTTTTTTGAGTTAATATTTCAACAATATCACCATTTTTTAATTGAGTATCTAAAGTGACAATCCGATCGTTCACTTTAGCCCCTGTACAATGGTTTCCTACTTCTGTATGAATACGATAAGCAAAGTCTACTGACGTCGAGCCTTGTTTAAGAGAAATTACATCACCTTTTGGTGTAAATACATAAACATCTTCATAGAATAAATCACCTTTTATAGTTTCCAAATATTCTTGATCGTCTATCAAGTCGCTTTGCCATTCTAATAACTGTCTTAACCAGGTAAATTTTTCATCTTCAGCATTAATTTTAGTATTACTCGATCCGGTTTCTTTATACTTCCAGTGAGCGGCAATTCCATACTCAGCAATATGGTGCATTTCTACAGTTCTAATTTGTACTTCTACAGGGCGACCTGCATTACCTATTACCCCTGTATGTAATGATTGATAACGATTAGGTTTTGGCAGACCAATATAGTCTTTAAATCTTCCAGGAATGGGGCGGTAAGAGTCATGAACAATAGCTAAAGTTCGATAACAATCTTCTCTTTTATTCACAATAATTCTTAGTCCGGCAATATCATAAACTTCGTGAAATGCTTTTTGTTTTAAATGCATTTTCCGATAAATTCCATACAGATGTTTAGGACGACCACTAATGTCGTAGCATTCTATTCCTGCTTGGTCTAATTTTTGTCGTAAATTTTCTGTCATTTCTAACAGTTTAGCCTCTCGGTCAGCTCTTTTATCTGCTACCAATTCTTGAACTTCTCGATAAGCTTCTGGTTCTATATATTTAAAAGATAAATCTTCTAATTCCCATTTGATTCGACCAATTCCCAAACGGTTTGCTAAAGGTGCAAATATTTCCCGTGTTTCTAATGCTTTACTTAACTGTTTATGACGTGGCAAATGTTGCAGAGTTCTCATATTATGTAACCTGTCTGCCAGCTTAACAACGATTACTCTAATATCCTTTGCCATTGCCAAAAACATCCGACGAAAATTCTCAGCTTGTAGCTCTGTTTTACTAGAAAAATTAAACTTAGAAAGCTTTGTTACACCTTCTACTAATAAAGCTATTTCCGAGCCAAATTTTTGTTCTATTTCTTCAATAGTTACATCAGTATCTTCAACAATATCATGTAGAAAACCTGCAGCAATCATCGCACTATCACCACCGAGATATTTCAACAATCCCGCAACAGCTATAGGATGACATATATAAGGTTCTCCTGATTTACGATATTGTCCTTCATGCAACTTATAAGCCAATTCAAATGCTTGACAGATTAATGCTGTATCTAGGGAACAGCTAGTTAAATTATCAGTGTTATTTTTGCTATTGATACATTCTTGTAGCCAGTCAGGAATTACACATGAAAGTACAGGTTTAGGTGCTAGAGTTTTTGTCTTCATAGGAGTTAGTTTATAAATCAGATTAATTGGTTGTTTCTTTAGCTAATTTAGACTAGAGATGCCAGAGTTATATTTTGGTTTTTTCTTAACCTAAATTATCAATTTATAGTTGATGAGAAAGCGGTCTTAATTTTAATTAGCTTTGTACTTTATAGTTACAGATTTTTTGAGATTATCTGTTATTTTTTATACTTTAATTCTGATAAAAAAATATGGAAAACTATGTATAATCATTGGGATAAGATTATATTATCAAATCGGGATTGATGTCTACGGATATCTACAATATAACTTAATAATTGAAGACATAATTACTCTTGAGTATAAATAGATTATGACTCTAAAAAAACTATCAAAAATACTCATCAAATCAGTAATCGTAGAGTGAAATTAATTTACAGAACAATTAAAACTAATTCTGCAACTTTACTGAGATTATGAATATCCTATATTATTACCTTGTAGATTAATAATATAGTCTTTCTCAAGTGACTGAGGTACAGTTGTTTTTCTTCTTTTCTCTCTTGGTGCGCGTTCCCTCTCTTGGTCGGCATTCCCTTGCGACTGGCGTCGTCGCGGGGTCCGACCGCTTGCGCCTGACGGCGACGCTGGGTCTGACCGCTTGCGTCTGTCGCACCCCGCGGGGTCGCACCGCTATTCCTTGTTTCCCAAGTTTCCCGAATTACTGCTCCCCACTCCCTAAAAATTACGAATGCGCATACCTCACGCTTCTTGGGAATTGCTATATATACAAATTTAATTGATTTATATTATGTTACCAAAGGAGCATAATCAACGATATCAAAAATTCACTCAACTGCTGAATCAGTTACAAGAACTTATGGCCCAAGAAAATCTAGAGCTAGAAAAAATTTCGGCCATGAGGAAAGAAATCCAACAGTTTTTCGAGATTAAGATTATGAGTCTAGATAACTTAGAACTAGATCTATCTATTGTATTCCAGATCAAGTCTTACCTAACAGAGATCCACAAGGAACTTCGACTCTTATATGTAGATTTAATTTTTTTGCAAGCATCTCGAAATCCTCAAACAACACAAAAACGATTGGCCACTATCAAAGACCGCCTAAAAACCCTCATAGGCTATTGCGGAAATATACTTAGTCAAACAAAATTAACACAGGATTAGGAATATATATGATGAAAAGTCCCAAGTACGATGTAGATTTAGAAGATGCCGTTTTGAACGATATTATCCCGGTAAAATATTGCCCAGAATCTAAAGGTTTTTGGATGTCGGGAAAAAATTATGAAGCTTGGTTAGACAGTTTACCCTCATGGTATGCCCCAGAAGAAATCTTACCCTATAATCAATTTGAAGATTTTGTCCCCTCCCCTTTTGATGGTAAGGCAGGGTTATGTCCAGAATGTGGTACTTATTTATCACGCATCAAAATAAATATTAAACAACCTTTTTATATAGAACGTTGTTTACATGATGGTGGTATTTGGTTTGATAATGCTGAAGAGTGGAAAATTTTAGAATCCCTTGGACTGCATACAAAAATACATGAGATGTTTTCTCGTCGATGGCAAACTAAGGTGCGTCAGCATCAACAAGAAATGATTAATCGTCAGACTATTATTGATAAATTGGGAGAAGAAATAGCTGAGTATGTTTTTCAATTAGCAGATATATTAGAGGATAATCCTCATGGAGATTGTGCTGCTACTTATATGTTACGCAGATTTGAAAATAAAAGAAAGGAGCTAAATGGGAAATTTAGTGTAGGAAGTCAAAGTTAATATTTTATGAAAGGAAGAAGGAAGAAGGAAGAAGGAAGAAGGAAGAGGGAATAAGGAATAAGGAAAAAATAATTCTGCGCCACCTCACATAAAGAAGTCAAAAGTCAAAAGTCAAAATTTAAAAGTAATATTTTGAGGAATTAACACTTTGAAACTACAGTAATTTAACCGAAATTATTTCATATTTAAAGGAGCGAAACTAGAAGTTAAAAGTCAAAAGTCAAAAGTCAAAATTTAAAAGTAATATTTTGAGGAATTAACACTTTGAAATTACAGTAATTTAACTGAAATTATTTCACATATATATAAGAAGCGAAACTAGAAGTAAAAATTTAAAAGTTAAAAGTTAAAAGTAATATTTTGAATACTCAAAACTTTGAGGATACAGTAATTTAACTGCAATTATTTCATATCTATAAGAAGTGAAACTAGAAGTCAAAAGTCAAAATTTAAAATTTAAAAGTAATATTTTGAATACTCAAAACTTTGAGAATACAGTAATTTAACTGCAATTATTTCATATCTAAAGGAGCGAAACTAGAAGTTAAAAGTCAAAAG
>NZ_JAAHGK010001140.1:0-2477 GCF_010672505.1 Okeania sp. SIO2B9
CTTCTTTCTTTCCTCCTGACTCCTGACTCCTAAATAATTAAGATTAATATCATACACTAATTCACCAACGCCATAAATTTTATAAGAGGAACTAATGACAGAGCTTTCCACTGAACAATTGCTTTATTTGCTTTACACATTTGCTTATTCAACAGAAGGAACTGTTACTAGAAGTACAGTTAGGAATCATTTATCTAAAAAACGCCGCCCCAATGCAAAACAGGTTTGTGAGAGTTTATGTGAGCTGAAGTTATTGGAGTCTCCTAAACGAGGGAGAATTAAAGTTACTGAGATGGGAATGAAAGCTCTAGTTCTTAATCTTCAAACAACGGAGTATAAATTTAGGTCTAACAAAGGACCTAAAATTTTAAATGCTCTGATGGCTTGTTTAAAATTAACAGCAAAATATAATCAGATAAATTATCAAAATGAGGATATGGATTTTGAGACTTTTGTAGATAAGTTTAAAAAGCTTTACCTTGAAGAAAGGAGGCGTCAAGAATTGGAAGGTGTTGTGGCTATTCGTAGTAAAGAAATTTGCCAAAAGTTTAGGCAAAATAATCATATTTCTGAATTGCTACTAGAAAAATATTTTGAGCAATTGAAATCTGATGGTTTAGTATTTGCGGTACAAGAAAACAATAAAGAATTAATTCAATGGGTGAACTAAATTATGCCGGAAGATGCAGGAAAAAAAAGATATATTAGAAAGTTTTTACAGCAAATTCAACCAGGAGAAGGTTATGTGGAAAATATTTGGGTTGAACGTGATGTAAGATTACCAGGAAAAGAGGGTGAAGATGATACTACAACTACAGCTGAAAGTTTATCTGGTAACTCTTCAATATCAAATATAACGGAATTGCTTCGAGACGATCTTAAACATACTTTTGATGATAGATCTTTTACATTTAGATTTGTGGCGGCATTTCTTGGTAGTGGTAAAACTTCCCTATTAACTTATTTGCATGAATTAACAACAACTCAGTCAAATTATGAAAAACATTCTGTAGTAATTCAGTTTCCACTTTCTCATTTACGGACAGTTGGTAGTAGTCATAATTTTAGCATTAAACTTTACTGTTATATTTTAGGAGATACTTTTTGGCAATTAATACATAATCAAAATTTATTGCCAGATGTAAAAGAAGTTGCTAAAAACATTCTCGAAGAATTTGATGCAGGGTCATTATTAAATACAGGAACTAGAGAAGAGATAAAATTAAATCCTTTTAGGTCAAAATTTAGTAAATTTTTCGCAACAAGTGAAGTAAATTTTGTTGAATTATTTTTTGATGTGATATCTCAAGTCACAAAAGTAGACCCCAGATTTACTTTTGTCTATCTAACAGATGAATTAGATTCATTAGAAAAATTTCAACAAGAAATAGAAGAAACTAGAGTAATTTTTAGAGCATTAATCAAGCAAGCTGCTCAGAAATTTAGAAGAAGTATTCCTCTGCTAATTTATTTGGTAGGTACATCAGATAATGTCAGTTCTTTAATTGAAGGAGACTCTGTATTAAAAAGTTTAGTCAAAAAGTCAACGATTAATCTTAGTTTAGGTTCTGATAAAGAATTTATGATGATTAAACAAGAGATAGATGAAAGAATTAAAGGAGCATATAAAGGATATAAAAATTTTAATAATGCTTGGCAAGAAATTCAGAATATACCTTTGAGACCAGCTAAAAATTTTAGAGAATTTTGTCAATATTATTCAGGAAAAGTTCTAGAAATACATGAAAGGTATTTTGCCGAAGCAGAAGAGCAGAAATTTGAAGGTGATGCTTGTGAATTAGTCAAAGCAGAATGTCAAAAAAGGTGGGGAAAATATTTACAACAGAGAGTATACACATTATCAACAGTGGAAACTACAAAAGTAATTCAAGGCAAAAAAACAGGACAAAAGCATGCCTTAGATTGTTATGTAGAATTGCTTGATAATAATAGAGTAATAGCTAGAACTTTTGGTGAAGCTAAAAATTATAAATTGATTATTGAACACTTGGATGATTTTAGTCGATGGTTAGATGATTTAGGATTTAATCCATACCCTTCAGAAAATACTCCTCCGGACTTAGCTTTTATGATTGCTCCTTCATGTCCAGAACGTCTTAAAAGAAAGCTAGAGTTACAAAATATTGAATTTATTCAAGTAGATAAGGTTATTGATAAAAAATCAAGTAAATTACCAAATTCAACAAGTTCAACTATAGAGAAAATTATTGAAACAAAATCAACTTCATCCTCACATTCGACAAGCTCAACTGCTGTTAATATCAATACAGCGAACGAAGCAAAATTAATAATTGCTTTTAAAAGAACAAGTGTTAAGAACAAAACTATTCAAAAGCTGCTAAATAATAGAAAAAGTAATCCTTACAAAGACTTAAATCATCTGGTATCGGATCTTAAGTTTAGCGATAATGTAAAAGCTAAACTTCAAATTAAACTCGATAATGAAGAAATTAGTT
>NZ_JAAHGK010001141.1:0-2477 GCF_010672505.1 Okeania sp. SIO2B9
TGAAAATATTGTTTGGCAAGTTATCGAAAATACAGATAATCAACTGTTAAATTTTCGTTCTGGAGAACTAGACACAATTCAAGTAGCAGCAGAAATGTATCCTCTGTTAAAACGAGAAGAAAAACGAGGCAAATATACTATTTATAATGGCGGTCCTACATCTGCTTCTAGCTTTATTTCTTTTAATTTGAATGAGGCAAAGAATGCTCAAGGTCAACCATTTGTCAAACCCTTTAAATCTCGATGGTTTAATAATAAAACTTTTCGTCAAGCGATCGCCTATGGAATTAATAGGGAAGCAATGACCAATAATATATACCGTGGATTAGGTGCGCCCCAATATTCACCAATTCCAGTCACCAGTCCTTTTTATTTCTCTCCTGAAGAAGGCTTAAAAATTTACAACTATAACCCAGAAAAAGCCAAAGAACTTTTACTGAGTGCTGGCTTTAAATATAATCAAAATGGTGAATTATTAGACAGTGAAGATAATAGAGTAGAATTCAATTTATTATCAAGTGCGGGTCGGAAAGTTAGAGAACAAATGGCAACACAAATTAATCAAGATTTAGCCAAAATAGGTATTAAAGTAAATATGCAGTTTCTTAGTTTCAATACTTATGTAGAAAGACTATCTTTATCCAGAGATTGGGAAGCTTATCTAGGAGGTTTTATCGGAGGAAGTATTGAACCTCATGGTGGTTATAATATTTGGTCTGTCAATGGTAGATTACACACTTTTAATCAAGGACCTCAACCTGGAGAAGACAACATAGAAGGTTGGAAAATTAATGATTGGGAACAAGAAATAGACCACCTTTATATTAGAGCGTCTCAAGTGCTAGATGAAGAAAAACGAAAAGAAATTTATGGTCAAGCACAGCAAATTATTGCTGAGGAATTACCTTTTATATATATGGTCAATCCTCTAGAATTTGAAGCTATACGAAATCGGATTAAAGGAATTCAATATACTGAACTTTCCGGAGGTTTTTGGAATTTATATGAACTCCAAATTTCTGAGTAAAGAAGGAAGAAGGAAGAAGGAAAAAGGAAGAAGCAAGAAGGAAGAATCTTATATTTATATTGTTTAAGTTTTAAGCTTTTGATATCATGTCCGTTTATATCGTTTGTGTAAACCCAAGGGTGAATATCTACAGGAAATGATGGTTTTTTCTTGCGAGGGTAGCCTTCTTCCCTCTTCCCTCTTTCTTCTTCCTTCTTCCTTACCTTTGCTATACAAGACCGATGCTACCGGACATGATATGATTTGTCTTCACCTTTCCTTCGACTGCTATAACTAAAAATAAAGGTAGTCTTGCATAGTAATGGTATACAAAAACAATGAATACTTGGCACGGGAGCAAGATGTTCCCACTGTCATGCTTTCTAACAAAAATAATGACAATGCACGACCATTACGATGCACAACTACCCAATTCACTTGCAAATAAAAAGTCGCTCTACAAGGGCGAGACTTCAAACCCACTTTTTCGGTGAAATAGAAAGCTAAACAAATTATCTCAAGAAAAGAGGGAACAGGGATAAATAATTGACAATTTATAGATAATAATTGCTTTAATTTTTGATTTTTGGAGATGTCTAATATATCAATTATTAATTTACAGCACTTTGCAGATTATTAGGTACAATGCTCAAAGCAATAAGTCAGTCTAGTAGTAGACTATTTTATCTTAAATGTTGCAATAGATGTAGGTTTGGTTGAGGGACGATCTTCGTAGCTTATCCGTAGGATCAACCCAACAACAATCTTTCTCCCCTACTCCCTACTCCCTACTCCCTTATTTATTTATTTATTCTAATGAAATCAGAAGATTTAAAGCAGTTATTAACAGCAATTTCTACAGGAGATGTAACTCCAGAGTCAGCTTTAGAAAAGCTCAAGAATTTTGACTTTGAAAATGTCGAAAATTTTGCCAAAATTGACCACCATAGAAATATCAGAACAGGTTTTCCTGAAGTCATCTGGGGACCAGGAAAAAAACCAGAACAAATTGTGAAAATCATGGAGGTAATGAGGAAAAATAATCCTGTAGTAATGGCAACAAGAATTGAACCAGAAATTTATGAAGAGTTGCAGGACAAAATTCCTGGTCTTTATTATTATCGAGATGCAAAAATCTGTGCAATTATTTCTGATTTTCCTACTCCAAAACATCAAGGTATTATTACAATTGTCAGTGCTGGTACTGCTGATTTAAAAGTAGGAGAAGAAGCAGCAGTTACAGCTACTCTTTGTGGTTTTTCTGTAAAGCGACTTTGGGATGTAGGGGTAGCAGGAATACATCGTTTATTAAGCAATAAACATTTAATTGCAGAAGCAGATGTACTAATTGTAGTAGCAGGAATGGAAGGTGCTTTGCCTAGTGTAGTTGCAGGTCTAGCAGATTGTCCTGTTATTGCAGTACCTACAACTACACTAGGCAAAGCACCTTCCATTCCTGCTACTACAATTA
>NZ_JAAHGK010001142.1:0-2474 GCF_010672505.1 Okeania sp. SIO2B9
ATTTTGACAAGTACTTTTGGATTTTTTTTATTCAGTCAGGAGTCAATATCCAGAAGTCAGAAGTCAATATCCAGAAGTCAGGAGTTAGAATAAATGGGAACTACAGAGGAGCTAGGAGTCAGGAGTTAGGATAAATGGGAATTGATAGAGGAGGTAGGAGAAAAAATTGTCCCTCAAAAGTAAGAATTAAAGTAAATCAAAAGTCATAATTTAAGCAATGAGATGACTGGAGGTACTGTCAACGAAGTCAGAAGTCAGAAGTTAGAAGTCAGAAGTTAGATAGAGGGGAGCCATCGGTAGGGCGACGTACAGAAGTTGTTTTTGTAATGTGGGGATTTTATCTTGCCTCCAAAAACATTTCGCCGGAAAAGGGGGGGTTGCGCGACCCAATTATTTTGATAAAGAATAACTGATAATACCAATTTTAAATAACAATGT
The DNA here is from genome assembly GCF_010672505.1 of Okeania sp. SIO2B9. Classification (NCBI taxonomy): domain Bacteria; kingdom Bacillati; phylum Cyanobacteriota; class Cyanophyceae; order Oscillatoriales; family Microcoleaceae; genus Okeania; species Okeania sp. SIO2B9. Next base: position 439 of record NZ_JAAHGK010001142.1, read on the forward strand.
TACAAATGGTTTCAAACTGCATAGGTAAATAATTTCCTGAAATTACTTTAGGGTAAAAGTTTTGAGGCTATAAACCGATTAAATCTTACTTTTGACTTTTGACTTTTGACTTGGATGAAACGGTATGACTTTTATCTCTTTTAACTACGCTCTATTCCTATTAATAGTGTTGGGACTTTATTGGTTAATGCCACGACAGTCTTGGCGAGTGTTTGTCCTCTTGGTTGCTAGTTTATTTTTCTACGCCACTATTCAACCTCAATATATTCTACTACTATTAATAATTACTCTATTGAATTTTTACCTTGCTCAAGCTATTGGGGAACCAAAAGATTGGCGTATTGCCAATAAACAATGGAATCGCCATCGTTTGCTATTATTGTGGTTAGGTATAATCTGCAATATATTACTTTTATTAAGTTTCAAATATATACCTTTTTTATTAAATAGTATTGGCATTCTCTACAATATACCTAATATTTTAGAAACTTCTAATTGGGTTGAGAGTAATGTAATTGCACCATTAGGTTTAAGCTTTTTTTGTTTTGAATGTCTTGCTTATTTAATTGATGTTTATCGAGGCGCTCCTTCAGCTTTTTCTTTATTAGAATTTACATCTTATAAGTTATTTTTTCCGAAACTTATTTCTGGTCCGATAACTCGTTATCATTATCTACAAAATCAGCTAGGAATGGTTGGGAAAAAAACTACTCAAGCTTTAGTAAAAACTCCAGCTTTAAAATTACCAACTTTGGAGCAAATAACTGAAGGAATTTGGTTAATTGCGACTGGTGCAGTAAAAAAAGCTTTAATAGCTGATAATTTAGGAATTTTTGTAGACCTGAGTTTTAGTAATTTACAACGTGCTGGAAGTGGCGATCTATGGTTAGCAACAATTGCTTATGGATTACAACTTTATCTTGATTTTACTGCTTATGTTGATATTGCCCGTGGTAGTGCTTTTTTAATGGGTTTAAGTTTGCCACAAAATTTTGATTTTCCTTATTTCAGTACAAGTATTGCAGAATTTTGGCGAAGGTGGCATACAACTTTGGGAGATTGGTTGAGAAACTATTTATATTTTCCTTTGGGAGGTTCAAGGGTAGGTTTATTTCGGACTTGTTTGAATTTGTTAATTGTGATGTTAATTGCTGGTATTTGGCATGGTGCTGCTTGGGGATTTATTGTTTGGGGAATTTTGCATGGTTTGGCATTAGTAGTTCATCGGTTAATAGAGGCAATTTCTCAACATTTTAAAGTTACAAAACTATGGGAAAGTTTGCCAGGAATTTTAATCAGTTGGTTGTTAACTCAGAGTATGGTTTTTGGTGCTTGGATATTTTTCCGACTGCCGAATTTAAGGGATTCTTTTTGGGTGTTTTCTCACTGGTGGAATTATGATGCTGATGTTCAATTTGTGGATAAAGTTTATTTGGAGGCGATGGGTTTAGAAAGGTTACAGTTGGTGTGGTTAATTTGTGGAGTTTTAGTGGCAATGGCGATTAATTATTGGTTTCATCGTGGTCTGAAGTTACAGTTAAATTGGCAGTTGAAAGTTTTGTTAGTGCCTGTATTTTTGTTTGTTGTTTGGTTGCTGGCGCCGGAGGGTTTGCCTTATATTTATTTTGATTTTTAAAGAAGGAAGAGGGAAGAGGGAAGAAGGAAGAAGAAAGAAGAAAGAGGGAGGAGGTAAGAAGGAAGAGGGAAGAAGGAAGAGGGAATAAAAGGAAGAAATAAGAAGGAAGAGGGAATAAATATTGAATAAAAATGATACAGTAGTTTCCGAAGTTATGAAGTACAACTAAATGAAGTGAATGTTTTTTTCCGAATAATTAATAATTAGGGCTTACTGATTAAATTTAAAAGCATTGATAGATAAAGGTTTTAGCCTTTTTTTGTCGAAAAAAGTACAAGCTTTTCGGTCTAAAAAGCTCAAAAAGTTAGTATTTTAGGGCAATAGTTGGGCCGAAAAATCAAGGGGTAACTCTTCCTCCTACCTCCTCTATAATTCCCATTTATCCTGACTCCTGACTCCT
>NZ_JAAHGK010001143.1:0-2473 GCF_010672505.1 Okeania sp. SIO2B9
GTCGGGAGGTAGACAAACATCTTGATCGAAGCGGATCAACATTTATTTATGTAAGGGGGTGCTTTCCGCCCCACCCTGTGGAGGAGTGGGGAAACCAGCACCCCCTTACCAACCCCCTTATGGTTGTAGAGAGGTTATATACAGTCCATTTATTAGCGTTCAAATAACCTCTGCTATTGGTCTAGATCGAGTTTTCCTATTCTCCCCGATCCCTGTCTTCTGTTTGAGTGCTCAACGTTTCTACATTCTTTTTTACACCTATGTCTATTTGAGGGGACATTCTTTCTAGCAACGTTTTTGATAAGTTATTATCTGTTACGAGAGAATTTACGATTATCGCCACCACCGTAGTTACCACCACCCTTATTTTCTCGTGGCTTGGCCTTATTAACTCTCATGTCACGACCCATCCAACTTGCTCCATCCAAAGCTTCAATTGCTTTTTCTTCATCCTCCTCATTGACCATTTCCACAAATCCAAAACCACGTAATCGACCTGTTTCACGGTCTATAGGTAAGTGAACTCTTGTTACCTGTCCATATTCAGCAAATACTGCGTTTAAGTCCTCTTGCGTGACTTCGTAGGATAAGTTACCCACATATATTGACATAGACTGTCTCCCAAATCAGTTAAAAATTTAAACAAAATAGAACTCGGAGACAAGTCTGTAAAGAAAAACTGGAAAACGCCCATCGAACTTAAACAGATCCTCGAAACCGATAACATATTCTATTATATCACAAGCTCGATGTAGCAATAGCAAAAATTAAAGAAAGTTTTGCTCAAAATAGATTTGTATACTTATGGTTGAGAATCAAGCAGATTTTTCTACTATATTTTATTTCGCCTCACTACAAATCCAAGATATTACATCTAAAGGTCAAATCTTGATTTGATAATTTTTAAGCAGACTCATGCTGTTTATGCCAAGTTGGATGCCATAACAATTCAGCAGTAGATCGTTTTTCTACCATTTCTTCAGTGATAATGCAACGGGTGACATCTTTACGGGATGGTAACTCATACATTACCTCTAACATTAACTCTTCTAAAATACCTCGCAATGCTCTAGCTCCTGTTTTACGTCTATATGCTTCTTTAGCGATCGCCCTGAGAGCTTCTTTTTGAAATTCTAACTTAACATTATCCATCTTTAATAATTTTTGATACTGTTTAACTAAAGCATTTTGTGGTTCTGTTAATATTTTCATTAATGCCGTTTCATCTAATGGGTCAATTACTGTTAATACTGGCATTCGTCCAATAAATTCTGGAATCAAACCAAACTTAACTAAGTCGTCTGGTTCTATACTTTTGAGTACATTAATATGACGTTTTTCTTTTGACTGTAAAGCGATATTATCTTGATTAATATTTTCGGCCTGAATAAAGCCCAATGATTTTTTTCCCTGTCGTTGTTCAACTATTTTCTCTAACCCGACAAAAGCACCACCACAAATAAACAAAATTGAATTGGTATCAAGCTGAATAAAATCTTGATAGGGATGTTTACGCCCTCCTTGTGGTGGGACATTAACTATTGTCCCCTCCAAGATTTTTAATAGAGCTTGTTGTACTCCTTCTCCAGATACATCTCTTGTAATGGAAGTATTTTCACTTTTACGAGCAATTTTATCTATTTCGTCTATATATATAATTCCTCTCTGGGCAGCTTCTATATCAAAGTCTGCTACTTGCAATAACCTTAATAACACATTCTCTACATCATCCCCTACATAACCAGCTTCGGTCAGGGTCGTTGCATCTGCTACAGCAAATGGCACATCTAGTAATTCTGCTAGAGTTTGGGCTAACAGAGTCTTTCCACAACCAGTTGGGCCAATTAATAGGATATTTGATTTTTGTAATTCCACATCTGGGTCAAGGCTGTTGTCGGAATTATGATTTGTTTGACAACTCAGACGTTTGTAGTGATTATATACTGCTACTGACAGTACTTTTTTTGCTTGGTATTGTCCAATTACATGATGATCCAAGTATTGATTAATTTCTGTAGGTTTTGGAACTGCTTCTAAGGAAGCTTTACTCTTACCTGAATAATTATTATTTGCTAATTGCGCTCCGATTTCACTAGCTGAAGTATCATCTTTTCTAGAGTTAAAAATTTCTTCTTCTAATATTTCGTTACAGAGTTCTACACATTCATCGCAAATATAAACCCCAGGACCTGCTATTAACTTACGAACTTGATCTTGGGACTTGCCACAAAATGAGCATTTAAGATGGGAATCGTATCTGGACATATTTGTTTTCTTCCTTGATGGTGGGGGTGTTTTTTTCTGAGGAGTTCAAAAGCTGTTATTTGATATTGATCATTGAAAAATCCAGATATTAGTCATATTATAAGTCTGAATTTTACAACTTCTCAGTTCTAATTATATTATATATTTTTCACCATTTTAATTTTTCAATAACTGGAGAGTACAAAGTTCTGCTAAAAAACAGTTGGCT
>NZ_JAAHGK010001144.1:0-2472 GCF_010672505.1 Okeania sp. SIO2B9
CTAAAATTTTGGGGTTGCACATTATGGAATGATATTGCCAAAAATTAGTTTAGACTTTGACTAAAAAAAACCTAATATCAATCATTCTAGCAATTGATTAATCCAAAATCCTGTTCATCAAAAATCTAAAATCATTCGTCACTATGCAACGCGAGTTTTTCAATGCAAGAAATACCTTTCTCAATCTCAACTGAAATGACTATATATAAAATAATGAGAGCAAAGGTTGATATAGCAAAGTACCTCATAAAAAGATTGTTAAGTCACTGTTTGTTTTCCAGAAAGAGTACGGTATTAAATTTAAATACTCTAGGATAAAAAAAATTAGTTAAATTTCATTAAAGTAACACCCAAGGGTGAATACCCTATAATAAAAAACGGTTTTTTCTACTAAAAATTCTGCAACAAAGCCAGTTAAAATTAAAGAAAAACAGACTAAAGAAAAACAAAAAAATATGCAACTAAATAATCCTAACCAATTTACAGAAAAAACTTGGGAAGCTATATCCCGTACCCCTGACATCGCTAAAACCTCTCAACAACAACAAATCGAAACCGAACACTTAATGAAAGCTTTGTTAGAACAAAATGGACTCGCAACCAGTCTATTTAACAAAGCAGGAATCTCAACTTCTAGAGTACAAGAATACACAGATACATTTGTTAGTCGTCAACCCAAAGTTAAAAATACACCCAACAATATCTACTTAGGTCGTAGTCTAGACTCCTTATCAGACAATGCCGAAAAATATCGTCAAGAATATGGAGACGAATATATCTCCGTCGAACATTTCATGCTTGCTTATCTCAAAGACAATCGCTTTGGTAAAAATCTCTATCAAGAATTTAAACTAGATGAAGCCAAACTTAAAGAAACTATTTCCCAAGTTAGAGGCAACCAAAAAGTAACAGACAAAAACCCAGAAGGTAAATACGAAGCTCTGGAAAAATATGGTCGCGACCTGACAGAATTTGCTCGCGAAGGTAAACTCGACCCTGTTATTGGACGCGATGATGAAATTCGACGCACTATTCAAATACTCAGTCGTCGCACCAAAAACAACCCAGTATTAATAGGTGAACCTGGAGTCGGCAAAACAGCGATCGCCGAAGGTCTCGCCCAACGTATTATTGCTGGAGATGTTCCACAGTCTCTGAAAGAACGTCAACTCATTGCCCTAGACATGGGTGCTTTAATTGCTGGTGCTAAATTTAGAGGCGAATTTGAAGAGCGTCTGAAAGCTGTTCTCAAAGAAGTCACAGACTCAGACGGTAAAGTTATCTTATTTATAGATGAGATTCACACAGTTGTTGGAGCAGGGGCAACCCAAGGTGCTATGGATGCAGGCAATCTCCTCAAACCAATGTTAGCTAGAGGCGAACTCCGCTGTATTGGAGCAACAACTCTCGATGAGTATCGTAAATATATTGAAAAAGATGCTGCCTTAGAACGTCGTTTCCAACAAGTTTATGTCGATCAACCCAGTGTAGGAGATACCATCTCAATTTTACGGGGTCTCAAGGAACGTTATGAAGTACATCACGGCGTGAAAATCTCCGATAGTTCCCTCGTCGCTGCTGCTACTCTGTCCACTCGCTATATTAGCGATCGCTTTCTACCAGACAAAGCGATAGATCTTGTAGACGAAGCTGCGGCTAAACTGAAAATGGAAATTACCTCCAAACCAGAAGAACTTGACGAAATTGACCGCAAGATCCTGCAACTAGAAATGGAGAAGTTATCACTGCAAAAAGAAAGTGATGCTGCTTCCAAAGAAAGGTTAGAGAGACTAGAAAAAGATTTAGCAAACTTGAAAGAAGGGCAACGCACCCTAAATGCTCAGTGGGAATCAGAAAAAGGCATCATTGGTAAAATTCAGACCCTCAAGGAAGAGATGGATAAAGTCAATATTGAGATTCAGCAAGCAGAGCGAAATTATGACCTCAACCGTGCTGCTGAGTTGAAATACGGTAATCTGATTAATCTACAAAAACAAGTAGAAGAAGCAGAAACTAAACTCGAAGCAACTCAAACCAGTGGTCAAACTTTGTTGCGGGAAGAGGTGACAGAAGCAGATATTGCTGAAATTATTTCTAAGTGGACTGGTATTCCCATCAGTAAGTTGGTGGAGTCAGAAAAAGAGAAGCTGCTACACCTCGAAGAAGAATTACATCAGCGAGTTATTGGTCAGGATGAGGCAGTAACTGCTGTTGCTGATGCTATTCAGCGATCACGTGCAGGTTTAGCAGATCCCAACCGTCCAGTGGCGAGTTTTATTTTCCTCGGTCCTACTGGTGTTGGTAAAACAGAATTAGGAAAAGCATTGGCAGCATATTTATTTGACACTGCAGATGCGATGGTACGCATTGATATGTCTGAGTATATGGAAAAACATTCTGTTTCTCGTTTAATAGGGCACCTCCTGGATATGTTGGCTATGATGAAGGGGGTCAATTAACTGAAGTTATTCG